>JAHJTI010000030.1 GCA_018829945.1 Pseudomonadota bacterium
AGACCCTTGGCGGCATGCTGGCCGCAGTTACCACCGCATTGAAGAAAGGCGACAAGGTAACTTTGGTTGGGTTTGGCACATTTTCCGTGACCAAGAGGGCGGCTCGTCAGGGACGCAATCCTCAGACCGGAAAAGCCATTACCATCAAAGCCCGCAAAGTTGCACGTTTTAAGCCCGGCAGCAAGCTTGCTGAATCAGTAAAGTAAACTGATTTTCATCAGTAACTGTAACTGTTCAACAGACAAGGCAGGTATTCCTTGAGAAGGGAGTATCTGCCTTCTTTTTTGTTGACGCCTCTAAAAACTCTGGGTACATATGGTCCACAATTTTTCTGCCGGAAACAGGCAGGGAAAATATGAAGATGTAATTGATTTGTCGGGATGTGGCTCAGCCTGGTAGAGCACGTGCTTCGGGAGCACGGGGTCGGAGGTTCGAATCCTCTCATCCCGACCAGTAATAGATACGGCTTATGGGTAATCCATAAGCCGTTTTTTTGTCCCAATGCGTCAGGGTGTTCACTGATTGTATTCGTTTCGTGTTTTTTGGCGCCGGAAACAGGGTTATTCCTGAGAGATTATTCTTTTCACTTCGCAGGCAAGTTCGCCCCGGGCAAGGGTCACGCTGATATTTTCTCCTGGTGAAACCTCCGCACTGCTCCGGACAATATTTCCATTATGTTGCTGGACGATACTGTATCCTCTGGCAAGAACTGCCAATGGGCTTATGGCATGGAGGAGGCCTGCGTTTTTGGA
Source organism: Pseudomonadota bacterium (assembly GCA_018829945.1). Taxonomy (GTDB): domain Bacteria; phylum Desulfobacterota; class Desulfobulbia; order Desulfobulbales; family Desulfurivibrionaceae; genus Thiovibrio. Next base: position 753 of record JAHJTI010000030.1, read on the forward strand.
AAATGTTGTCCGTTTTCGTTCCTGTTGGCGAAACATGGCCTGGATGAGTCGCCGCCGCAGTTCCTGGAATTTTTGTCGCTGATATTCCAGCCGTTGTAGCGGGGTATGACCGGCAAGTGCCTGGCAGAGTCGGGCAAGAGCGAGCTGGCGTTGATGGATATCCCTGGATAAGGCGAAATGCAGGGAGGCCAACGCATGATCCGTTTTCAGGCGGAATTGGTCAAGCAGCGAGGTGGGGTCGCCCAATATTTTTCTGTTGGCTTCAATGGTGCGGCGGAAAAATGTCAACCTGTCCAGGACTGTCCTTGCCAGCCTGTTATTGAGATTGTTGAGTTGACTGGACAATTGAGCGCGGCTGGGAATAACTGCCTCGGCTGCGGCTGTGGGAGTCGGTGCCCGGAAGTCCGCGACCATGTCGGCAATCGTGACGTCAACTTCGTGCCCTATTGCCGAGACAACCGGGATGTTCGAAGCGGCAATGGCCCTGGCGACCTTTTCCTCGTTAAAAGTCCACAGGTCTTCCAGTGAACCGCCCCCCCGACAGAGAACGATTAGGTCATTTTCCCCTCTTTGGTTACAAAGAGTGATGGCCTCGATGATGTCTTCCATGGCCCCGACTCCCTGCACCCTGACCGGAAAGATTTCCAGAGGGACAGAGGCGCATCTTTTTTCGGCCATGGCGATAAAGTCATGTATCGCCGCACCGTTAGGCGAGGTGATCAGGGCTATTTTTTCGGGAAGTAGCGGCAGTGGCTTTTTCCGTTCTGCAGCAAAGAGCCCTTCCTCTGCCAATTTGCGTTTGAGCAGATCGAAGGCAAGCTGCAAAGCTCCCGCACCTTTTGTTGTAAGGGCGTCAACGATGATCTGGTATTCGCCCCGGGCCTCATACAGCGAGATCCGCCCACGGCAGACCACTTCCAGGCCATCTTCCGGAGTGCAGGTGAGATAACGCTGTTGTGGCTTGAAGAGCACTGCTTTTATCTGAGCGGTTTCATCCTTGAGAGTGAAATAGAGGTGTCCTGAGTAAGGGCAGCGCAGATTGGAGATCTCTCCTGCCACGGTAACAAAGGGAAAGGAGACTTCAAGCACCCCACGGATTGACTGGGTAAGTTCGCTGACTGTCTGGATCTGATCGCCGGCCATGGTGTGCATGTTCTCTACCTAGCACGACCAACAGCACAGGGACAAGTAAATTGTTGTCTGGCCATGCCATTCTGTCTGGCTATGCTTGCCGGTAGCGTAAACTGCGTTTTAAAATGACGGATGCTTTTTTTGGGCGGTGAAGGTATAGTATCGGCAAATTTTGTTTATTCAAAAAAATGGACGCAGTGTAACGGCGAGGGATTAAGGCATGTCTGAGCAAAACACTTTTTTTCAGCAAGAGATACTGAACAAACCATTGCAGAAACACGGATTGCTCGAAGAGCTTAATCTGCCGCCCAAAGCTATTCAGTTTATCCGGCGCAACAAGAGGAACTTAATAATCGCTCTGGTTTGTGGCGTGCTGGCAATTCTGGGTTGGTCCTCTTTGAGTTATTATTTTGCCAGACAAAATGATCGGGCCGCTGTCCTGCTGGCTGAGGCGGTTGATCAAGGGACGCCTGAAAAACGCAAGATTCTCTTGCAGAAAGTTCTTGATGACTATGGACGGACCGGCTCCGCCAAGTGGGCAAAGATTGAATTGGGACATCTTGCCTTTGATGCGCAACAGTATGATGAGGCTATTGCCGTGTATGGCGGGGTTCGTGATGACCTTTCCAAGTCGAGCCCTGTTTATCCTCTGGTATTGATGAATCTTGCCCAAGCCTATGAAAATAAAAATCTCTTGCCGGAAGCGCTTTCCGCTTACCAAGGCTTGGCGGAGATAAAGGGTTTTTCCGGTGAATCCTATCTTGCCATGGGCAGAATTTATGAGTTGCAGAAAGACGCGCCCCGTGCAAAAGAAATGTATGGCAAGGCGCTGACTGAAGAAGGCGTTGCTCCTGCGGTTAAGGAAAAGGTGCAGGCCAAGCTGAATCGCCTGTAAGATTCCGGGTTTTCGATTTAATTTTTAATACATTGATACGGCGCAGATCGAACAATGGAGATCATCCGCACTCCTCTTGAGATGACGGCTTGGGCAAACAGGGTTCTCGCCACAGGGCAGACAATCGCTCTGGTCCCGACCATGGGTTTTTTTCATGAGGGGCATTTGCGCTTGATGCGCAAGGCCACTGAGAATGCCGACCATGCGGTGGTTAGTCTGTTTGTCAATCCGATTCAGTTTGGCGCAAACGAAGATCTTGGCCGGTATCCTCGAAATTTCAGCCGTGACTGCCAGCTTGCGCAAGCCGAAGGTGTGGATGTGCTTTTTGCTCCGGAGGTGGAGGATATGTATCCGGCTGAGGCCGCCACCCGAGTGATTGTTTCCGGATTGACAGACGGGTTGTGCGGCGAGAGCCGACCCGGTCATTTTAACGGAGTAACCACTGTTGTCGCCAAGCTTTTTCATATCGTCAAACCGCATTGCGCTGTTTTTGGCAGAAAGGATTTTCAGCAGCTTGCGGTAATAGAGAGGATGGTGGCGGATCTTAACTGGGATGTGAAGATTGTCCGTCATCCCATTGTCCGGGAAACGGACGGTCTGGCCATGAGTTCCCGGAACACCTATCTTTCCGCCTCGGAGCGGCATGCTGCCCTTTGTCTCTTCCGGGCTATTGGGCATGCCAGACGACGGGTACGCGCCGGGCTTGTTGAGGCAACGGTCCTGCACCGCGAGGTGGAGGAATTGCTGCGCCGAGAAGCTGTGATTATTGAGTATGTAAGCTTTGTTGATCAATCGACGTTACGGCCTCAAGCTGTGCTGCAAAAAAGTACGGTGTTGGCCATGGCCATTAAGGTCGGTACAACTCGCCTGATCGACAATGATATTCTTTTTGAAGAACACTGAGAGAACGACGATGCTGCAATACATGTTAAAATCAAAAATTCACCGGGCCACGGTGATTGAGGCTGATCTCAACTATGAGGGCAGCCTTTCCATCGACAGGACTCTGATGGATGCCGTTGGCTTGTACCCTTACGAGCGGGTCAACGTCTACAATATCAACAACGGCGAGCGGTTTGACACCTATGTGATCGAAGGCAAGCCCGGTTCCGGTATGATCGGCCTTAACGGTGCGGCTGCCCGCAAGGGATTGCCCGGTGATCTGGTGATTATCGTCAGCTATGCATTGTATGCGCCTGAGGAGTTGGCCGGATATAAGCCCAGGATCGTGGTGCTCGATAAGGGCAACGTGATCAAGAATGTGATGCATTTCGAGGAAGCGCAGCACCCGTACCGTGGGTAGTTTTCATTTCATGTGGTGTTCTTTGGGCGCGTTCCGGCGTTGTGTCATGCCTTCTCACCAATTTGTGTGAGCACTTTACGAAAAGATGTCCATGATCCTTTTGGTTGCCGCCACAGAGATGGAAGCCTTGCCCGTGATCGAGAAAAAGCACGGTCATGTCCATGACCTTCTGATCGCGGGGGTGGGTCCAATTGAAACAGCGGTCCGTCTTACGCGACGACTGTGTCAGGGTGGCGGGGATATCTCTTTGGTGCTCAATTTCGGCGTGGCCGGGGCCTATGTCGGTTCCGGGGCGGGTTTGCTTGATATTTGCCTGGCCGAAAGCGAGGTTTTGGGTGATTTCGGTATTTGTTACGAAGACAGCGTCGAGCCGTTTGAGGAAAAGCTGGCAGGCAGATCCGTTTTTTCCCTGGAGCCACGGTATCTTGCCCAGGCTGAGGACATTCTTGGTAAACAGGGTTACGTTTGCAAGAAGGGAGTGTTCATAACGGTCAACGGGGTCACGGCCACAACCAGACGTGGCGAGATGTTGCGCACAGCCCATAACGGCCTGTGTGAGAACATGGAAGGTGCGGCTGTGGCCAAGGTCTGCGATGAATTTGCCATTCCGTGCCTTGAAGTGCGGTGTGTCAGCAATATGGTGGAAGACCGCAACCCCGCTCTTTGGCAGCTTTCCGCTGCCGTGCAAAAATGTGGACAAGTAGTTTCCCTGCTTCTTGATCACACAGTACTCCTCTGAACCAGGCAGAAAATTTGTGCCACATCTTTATGAAAGAAAACAGACTCACCCTGGGATTTTCACCCTGCCCAAACGATACTTTTATTTTCCACGCCCTGGTGCATGGGAAACAATGCGTACAAACGCCGAATTTTGCCGAACCGACACTTGCCGATGTTGAGACCCTTAATGAATGGGCGCTTGCCGGACGGCTTGATGTCACCAAGTTGTCTTTTCACGCCTTAGGGCATGTTCTTGACCAGTATGTCCTGCTCATGGCCGGCAGCGCTCTTGGGCGCGGTTGTGGCCCCCTGTTGGTTGCTCGGGAAAATTTCTCTGCGGCAACGCTGCCCCGCCTGACTATAGCCATTCCTGGCAGATACACCACTGCGGCCTTGCTGTTGCGTATGTATTCCCCTGTCGCTCTCACTACCAGAGTGATGCGTTTTGATGAGATCATGCCTGCGATTGTGGCAGGAGAGGTCGATGCCGGGGTGATCATCCATGAGAGCCGTTTTACCTATCAGGAGCATGGCTTGCTGCTGCTCCAGGATCTTGGTGTATGGTGGGAGAAGGAAGCCGGCTTTCCCATTCCGCTCGGAGGCATTGCGGCGAAGCGTTCTCTGGGCAAGGAGAAAATCCAGGCCATCGACCGGTGTATTCAGGCAAGTGTTTCTGCCGCTTTTGCCAGTCCGGATAAGTGCATGCCGTATATCCGTAATCATGCCCAAGAACTGGACGATAAGGTTATACGTGACCATATTGGTCTGTATGTGAATCCGTTTTCTCTTGATCTCGGCGCAGAGGGGACAGCCGCAGTCCGTGAATTTCTAGCGCGAGGCCGACAGCTCGGACTTTTCCCGCAACAGTATTCCCGCCTGCCTTTAACCAGCAATGAATTGTAGCGCTTGAGCATTTCGGTAACGAAGTGTTTGATGGCTCTTTTATTGAGTTCTTTACGGACTTACGCCAGAAACGTGCTTGACAAGAAATATATTCAGAATATATTTCAAAATTCCCTGTTTTGTATGGTTTTGCCTGTGCGCTGCTGTGCACGGTATATTCCCGGTTATATATCCGATCTTAATCGGAAGACGAGTTGAATTCAAAAGTAAGGAATACAGCATGAAACTTACAGGAGCACAGGCATTCCTCAAGTGTCTGGAAGAACATGGAGTCGATCTTATCGTCGGCTATCCCGGCGGAGCGCTAATCGATGTTTATGACGAGTTGATGAAAAATGATAATATCCATCACGTTTTAACCAGACATGAGCAGGCAGCAGTTCATGCCGCCGATGCTTATGGACGGATTAAAGGTGCGGTAGGGGTTGCCCTGGTTACCTCCGGTCCTGGTGCCACCAATGCGGTAACCGGAATTGCCTCTGCCTACTTGGATTCCATTCCCCTGGTTGTTTTTACAGGGCAGGTGCCGACCAAGCTGATCGGTAACGATGCTTTTCAGGAAGTAGATATCGTCGGCATCACCCGTCCGATCACCAAGCATAATTATCTGGTGAAAAATGCCGATGAGCTGATTCCGATCATCCGGGAGGCTTTCCATCTTGCCAAGACCGGTCGTCCCGGCCCCGTGCTGGTTGACCTGCCCAAGGACGTTCTGGCCACCCGGATTACTTATCCCGAGTTGAAACCCATCAGCATGCGGACCTATAAGCCCACCTACGAGCCACATCCTGGTCAGATCGAGAAGGCTTGCCAGGCAATGCTCAAGGCAAAAAAACCGGTGATCTATGCCGGTGGCGGCGTTATTCTTTCCGACTCCAACGAAGAGCTGACCGAACTTGCCAGAAAGTTGAATATTCCTGTTACCATGACCCTCATGGGCCTGGGCGGTTTTCCTGGGACGGATCCGTTGTCCATGGGCATGCTGGGCATGCATGGAACCTACTATGCCAACATGGCCGTGGCCAACTGTGATCTGTTGATTGCGGTGGGCGCCCGTTTTGATGACCGTGTTACCGGTCGGGTTGACGCTTTTGCCCCCCACGCCCAGATCATTCATATTGATATTGATCCTTCTTCCATCAGCAAGAACGTTCGGGTGGATATTCCCATCGTTTCCGATTGCAAGCATGCGCTTCTTGCCATCAATTCCTGGTTTGGCCGCAGTAAGGACTTTAACGTAGATGAGTGCGTGGAAAAGAATCGGCCCTGGCATGAGCAGGTCAGAGAGTGGAAAAATAAACATCCTCTGGGTTATGTCGAAGAAACAGATATCATCAAGCCTCAGTTCGTTATTCAGAAGCTTAACGAATTGACCGGTGGCGATGCGATCATCACCACCGAGGTCGGCCAGCACCAGATGTGGACCGCCCAGTTTTACCATTTCAACAAGCCCCGACAGTTTGCCACCTCCGGCGGTCTCGGTGTCATGGGGTATGGTTTTCCGGCCGCCATCGGCGCCCAGATGGCCGCACCGGACAAGGTTGTTATCGATATTGCCGGCGACGGTTCCATCCAGATGAACATTCAGGAACTGGCCACCTGCAGGCAGGAGAGACTGCCGGTCAAGGTTGCCATCTTGAATAATGGCTATCTGGGCATGGTACGTCAGTGGCAGGAGCTGTTCTATAATAAACAGTACTCCTCGACGGTTATGGAAGTTGCTCCTGATTTTGTCAAAGTGGCCGAGGCCTATGGCGCCGTCGGATTGCGGGCGATCAAGCCCAGCGAGGTCGAGCCGGTTATCAAGGAAGCCTTGAAGATTAAAAATACCGTATTTATGGATTTTGTCATTGCCAGGGAAGAAGGCGTGTACCCCATGGTTCCTGCCGGTAAGGCCACAACAGAGATGTTGTTGGTTTAGGATCCGTCACGAAATAA
>JAHJTI010000031.1 GCA_018829945.1 Pseudomonadota bacterium
AGAAGGTTGCCTTGCGCCACGGCATGGTCTGCCTGCTGCACGAGAAGCCTTACGCCGGGGTAAACGGAAGCGGCAAGCACAACAACTGGTCGCTCTCCACCGACGACGGCATCAATCTGCTTGAGCCGGGCCAGACTCCGGAAGACAACGCCCAGTTCCTTGTTTTCCTTTCCGCTCTGATCAAGGCGGTTGACACCCACGCCGACATCATGCGCGGCACCTGCGGCAGCTCCGGCAACGACCATCGGTTGGGCGCCAACGAGGCACCGCCGGCAATCATTTCCATCTTCCTGGGTCAGGAACTTTCCGACGTGCTGGAAAAATTGGCCAAGGGCGAGAAGGTTTGCAGTAAGGGCAGTTGCCAGACCTTGAAGATCGGGGTTGATTCCCTGCCCGAACTGCCCAAGGACAACACCGACCGGAACCGGACCTCGCCTTTTGCCTTTACCGGCAACAAGTTCGAATTCCGCATGGTTGGTTCCTCCCAGTCCATCGCCGGCCCCAATGTGGCCTTGAACACCATTGCTGCCGAGGCTTTGGACGAGATTGCCACCCGGCTGGAAAAAGCCAAGGATGTGAACAAGGAGATCCTTGCGATCCTCAAGGAAGTCATGGCAAAACATGGCCGGATCATCTTCAACGGCAACAACTACTCCGCCGAGTGGGCCAAAGAAGCCGAAAAGCGCGGTCTGCCCAACACCCGCAACACCGTAGATGCACTGAAGGCCTTCATCACCCCCAAGGCGATCAAGCTTTTCGGCAAATACAACGTCTTGTCAAAGGATGAGCTGCACTCCCGTTACGACATCTATGTTGAGCAGTATGCTAAGCATATCAACATCGAAGCCCTGACCGCCATCCAGATGACCAAGCGCATGTTCATCCCGGCGGCTATCCAGTTTGTCGCAGAACTTGGTGCTTCTTTGGCTGCAGCCGGCAAGTACGGATCAGTGCAAAAGGGGTTGCTTGAGGAGGTTGGCAAACATCTGGAAGCCGCTGGCAAGAAGGTGGCCAAGTTGGAAGCTGAAACCAAGAAGGCCCAGGGGATCAGCGACGTGGCCAAGCAGGGTGCTGCGTACCGTGATAAGGTATTCCCCGCCATGACCGATCTGCGCAGCGACATCGATGCGCTCGAGGCCATTCTCCCGGATACCCTCTGGCCGGTGCCGACTTACAGCGATTTACTGTTCAACCTCTAGCAGAGTATCGGCAACGCACGGGTGATTGTTCCCGGCTCATGCCGTTACATAGTTGATTAAAAAGGGTGGAGCCAATTTGGCTCCACCCTTTTTTCATTCCATCCCCATGTTGTTGACACCAACAAGACCCGCCATCTCTCTTGCCTGGCAGTCATTCTCTGCCAAGATTATGTAAAACCACCCCCATTTCTCACATCATTCCATTTTCCGCTTCACACTTTTATGTGTTTTTGAGATACACTATCAGAGGTTACAGGTACGTCCTGGGAACGGAGTGCACAAAACAGGCATAACGCACAAACCATTTAAGGAAAAAGCCATGCGGATTTTCACGATCCAGGGCTGTTGCTTAAAAAAATGGCTTCTCGCCTTTCCGTTGACATTTCTTACAGCAACCATCTTCTCTGCATGGCTCCCGACTCTCATTGCCGGCGATTCCGCAAAAAACGTCGCGCCAATTCCACTTGTCCTGTCCGAAAAGGAACAGCTTTGGTTGCGTGAACATCCGGTGATTCGAATCGCTCCCGACCCGGACTTCTCTCCGCTGGAATATTTTGACACATATGGCATGTATCAGGGGATCGCCGCAGACTACATCGCTCTGCTTACCAAAAAACTCCCCCTCCGCTTCGAAGTGGTCCACCTTGAAAACTGGGACGAGGTTCTGCGACAGGCAAAAAACCGAGACGTAGACCTGTTGGGTGCGGCGGTTCCTACCCCGGAACGGCTGGAATATCTTCGGTTCACTAAACCCTTTGTCACCTTTCCTGCCGTGATTCTGGTCCGCGACAGCCGGGAAATTCCGCCTTCGGTGTCCAATCTTGAAGGACTTCGAGTCGCGGTGGTCTCCAACTATGCCGACCATGAATTCATGAGGCGCTCCTACCCAAAAGTGCCTCTGGAGGTCGTGCCGGATATCACTTCCGGTCTCCGGCTGGTTTCTTTCGGCAAGGTGGACGCCATGATCCTTAACCTTGCCTCGGCAAGTTACTTCATCGAAAAAGAGGGAATCACCAATCTTCGCGTTTACAAGGATTCCGGTTTCATCTACGATCTCTCCTTCGCCTCCCGCAGCGATTGGCCTGAACTTACCTCAATTCTCGACAAGGCCATCGCCTCCATGACCCCGGAAGAACACCAGGCCATTTTCTCAAAGTGGATTGGGCTGAAGCAGGAGCCCTGGCGGCCGAGCAGAGAAAATATCCTGCTCTCCCTTTTCCTGCTTGCCGGGATGGTTCTCACCGGCGTCGTGCTGTGGAACATAACACTGCGTAAGGAAGTTGCCGCAAGAACCATTGATCTGCAAAAAGAGCTTGCCGAGAGGATCAGAGCAGAACAGGAAAAGGAAGAGCTGCGACAGAAAATCCACCGGGCCAAAAAGATGGAAGCACTCGGACTGTTGGCAGGCGGTGTAGCCCACGATCTGAACAACATACTCTCCGGCCTTGTCAGCTACCCGGAACTGTTGCTTCTTGACCTCACCCCGGATCACCCAATGCACAAACCGCTCAAAACCATTCATGATTCGGGATTGCGGGCCGCCGCCGTTGTGGCGGATCTCCTGACCATAGCCCGCGGCGCAGCCACCACCAAAGAAATTGTCAACCTCAACACCATCATCACCGAGTATTTGCGCTCTCCCGAGCACCAGGACAAATGTTGCTGCTTCCCAAACATATCCATCACTGCCAGACTGGAAGATACCCTGCTCAACACCCGCTGTTCCGCTATCCACCTCAGAAAATGTCTCATGAACCTGATCGTAAATGCCATGGAAGCCGTGACGCAGGACGGGGCCATATCCATCTCCACGACCAACCTTTATGTGGATCAGCCTCTGCGGGGATACACCGACATACGTCCAGGTGAATATATACTCCTCACCGTACAGGACAATGGTTCCGGCATTGATCCCGTGAACATTGAGCACATCTTCGAGCCGTTCTATTCCAAAAAAGTCCTGGGGCGAAGCGGCACCGGCCTGGGGCTGGCCGTGGTCTGGAGCACAGTGCAGGACCATGACGGCTACATCAACGTAACCAGCAATCCGACCGGCAGCATATTCGAACTGTATTTTCCTGCCTGCCGCGAAACATCATCGGCCGAACAGGACAAAGGGACCCACACGCATCTCCGAGGCAACAGGGAAAAAATTCTAATCATTGATGATGAACCTACCCAGCGCGACATTGCCGCCGGAATGCTGACCGCCCTGAACTACCAGCCATACAGCGTGGCCTCCGGCGAAGAAGCGCTCCGCTTTCTTGAGGGAAACAGGGTCGATCTTATTATTCTTGATATGATCATGGCTCCGGGTATGAATGGCCGCGAAACCTATGAGCGGATAATAGCCCGTCAACCCGGTCAGAAGGCCATCATCGCCAGCGGCTTCTCGGAAACAGAGGAAGTGCAGAAAGCGCAACATTTGGGTGCCGGGCAGTATGTCAGAAAACCCTATACCATTGAGAAACTTGGCACAGCGATACAAAAAGAACTGCGCTCCTGATCAGGGACAGCGTACTCAAATTGTTGCATTCTGGAGCGGAGGAAGTGGTTGGGATCAGACAAAAACCATGGTTGATACCGCCACCGCTGCCAACCAGCCGCAGGCCTCTCCAAGTTCACAGGAAGCTCCCAGCACATCGCCGGTAACGCCGCCAAGGGCTCTGGGCGCCTTATAACGGAGCCAGAAGGCAGGCAGCGCTGTCGCGCAGAGAACAATCAAACCTGCCGACCAGTTCCACCAGATAAGCGGCGTCAGCAGGAGAATGCCGAGCCATAATTCTCTTATCCCTACCCTGCCGACAAAAGCATGGCCTGTGCCGGTGGCACGCGGATATTGAGTGCCACAGGCAAGCGTGGCCATTGACCACCTGGCCGCCACAGGCGATGCAATCAGGACAAAATAGACCCCTTTCCCACCGATTGCCAAAAGTGAAGCAAGACAGGCAATTTTCAAGACAAGCAGCACAATCAGGCCAATCACCCCAAAAGCACCGATGGCCGAATCCTTCATGATCGCCAGGCGTCGCTCCGGGGTCTGGCCGCCGCCCAAGCCATCCAACAGATCCGCCAGACCATCGAGATGCAACCCTCTGGTCAGCCAGGCGGAAAGAATCACCAGCAGCACTGCGCTCACCAGCGGAGGAAAACCGACCCAGGTGCATATCCAGGTTCCCCCGACCAGAAATTCGCCGATCAACCAACCGGCAAGGGGGAAAAAAGCAGCGCTCCGCCTGAGCCCGTCCGGCGGCAACTCCGCAGGCAACCGTGCGGGCAGAATGGTGAGAAAGGCGATGGCTATTCGGGCAGACAGCAACATAATGGTCAACCGGCCTCGCTCACCCCGGCCTCGCCGAAGGTGGCCATCTCGTTCATGATTTTAAGCCCCGCTTCCACCAGATTCATGGTGAGGGCGGCACCGGTTCCCTCGCCAAGCCTCAGATCAAGGTGCAGCAAAGGGCTCAATCCCATCTTCTCAAAGAAAATTCTGTGGCCATGTTCCGCTGACATGTGGCTGAAAAAACAGTAATCCAGGACATTGGGCGCAAGCCGCAAGGCCACCAAAGCCCCGGCGCTGGAAATAAATCCATCCACCACCACCGGGATTTTGCTTATAGCCGCCTGCAGGATACAGCCGCAGATGGCCGCGATTTCAAGCCCACCCACAGCAGCCAGCGCCCCAAGGGGAGAATCCAGTTGTTCCCGGTTTACGGCCAGAGCCTGCTCGATCACCGCAATCTTATGCTGAAGGGTGGCATCATCGATGCCAGTGCCCCGGCCTGTAACCTCGGATACCTTGGCGGGCAGCAGGGCGGCAAAGAGCGCGGCAGATGGGGTGGTGTTGCCGATGCCCATGTCACCGGTACCCAGAATCTCGGCGCCATCCTCAATAGCCTCGCGGGCCATTTCCATGCCGACCGCGATGGCGGCCACGGCCTCATCGATACTCATGGCCGGACCTTTGGTCATATTATCGGTTCCGGGCCGGACCTTACATTGCCGCAACCCCTCTGCTTCAATCGGCACGGCCACGCCCACATCAACCACCCGCACCTCGGCTCCCACATGGCGAGCCAACACATTGACCCCTGCTCCGCCAGCCAGGAAATTCAATACCATCTGCGGGGTCACCTCCTGGGGAAAAGCACTGATCCCCTCGGCCACCACCCCATGGTCTCCGGCAAAGGTCAGGATCGTTTTTTGCTCCACCTTGGCTGCGATGGTCCGCCGCATAGCACAGGTTCTGGCTGCGAGCATCTCCAGCTTACCGAGGCTGCCCAAGGGCTTGGTAAGATTATTCAATTTACCCTGAGCCTGGGCCATGACATCTTTGCTGGCAGGTTCAATGGTTGCGCAGGCACCCTGCAATTCTTCCGTAGTCCGTATCATGTATTTTCTCCTGTATTTCTCCTAGCAGCCAACTTGCGGCGCGATCTTGTCGAGACTCTGCTTAACATCATCAAAAAGTTCCCTCCCCCCTGGCGGGGGAGGGCGAGGGTGAGGAGGGAGCAGCCAGAGGCTCGGCCGGTCGCAGCTTCACCCACCCCCAACCCCTCCCGTCAAGGGAGGGGAGTAACGTCGAAAACCTTTTGCAAGGGACGTTATTCGGTTCGATTACTGACAAAAACCGACCACGCCTTATCAAGAAGCGCCAGCGAACCCTTCAGCTTTTCAAGGCTGTACATCTCCAAGGTGACTACCCCGTCATATCCGGCTTGGGTCAACCGGTCACCCAGCATCCTGGCCTGCTCCGCATCATGCAAACCCTGGTGATCCTTGCCGTCCTGCACCCCATGGTAGTGAAGATGACGGGCTTCAGGCAGCAACCCTAATCCTGCTTCCAAATCATGTCCGTAGTGGACGAGATGCCCGAGGTCAAGGCAAATGGAAAAGCCGTACTCCGCAACCACAGGGGCCACAATCCCGAATGGATACTCGATATTTTCAACTCCAACCAGCCTTTTCTCTTTGCCCAACGCACCGGACAATTCCTCAAGGCTGGCCGCCAGATTATCGAGCCAGACTCCGTCGGACAGATCCGGCTCCCGGACCAGATGCAGGTCATAACTCAGCGGAACAAGAGGCGCCAGTTTGGCCATGAGCCGCAGAATCTCTCCAACCCCCTCTTGCCGCACAGCCTTAGCCGCCGCACCCAAACCCAGATCGGTGGGCAGATGCACCGTATAGGTGAGGCCGTGTTCCTCGGCAAGATCCCGCAAGGCCGGCACGTCCAAAGGCTGGGGCAGAAGGCTTTTGGCTGCGCTTTCAAAAAAAAGCAGCTGGACATCGTCAACCAGGGGTGCCAACTGCCGGACATTGGTCATGATGTCCGCAGGCAGCACGCAAGAGGTCGCACCCAAACGCCACGGATAACCGCACTTTCCGCCTCCCATCAGCCACCTCGCCCGACAAGCGAGATAACCTCACCCACCCGATCCTGATGAGCCAAAGAAATCACAGGCACAGGCTTCAACTTGCCGTGTTCTTCCCGGAGTTTCTCCAAAACAACGTTCATGGCCTCCTGGGCAAGATGCGGCCGGTTATTGCTCTCACTGAGATGCGACAGGACGACATGCTCCAGACCGTCATGGAGAATCGCCGCCAAGAAGCCTGCGGCATCTTCATTGGCCAGATGCCCGGTTTTACCGCGCACCCGCTGCTGCAGAGATGGCGGATAGGGACCGTTGCGCAACAGCTCCGGGTCGTGGTTGCATTCGAGCACCAGCCCGTGACAATTGCTCAACCGATGGTGCATCAGCTTGGACACCGCCCCGGTATCGGTGCAGTATCCCATGATCCGCTCCCCGTCGTTCACCAAAAAACCCACCGGGTCCGCGGCATCATGGGAAATGGCATAGGGATGGATCTGCACGTCCTGAAAAACAAAGGTGTTGCCGGTGAAAAAGGCGTGTCGAGGCCGAAGGTTCTCTAAAACAGGGAGAGCCGCCGCCAGGGTGGCATCATTGACAAAGACCGGCAAGCCGTACCGCCTGGAAAGGATAGCCGCCCCCCGGGTATGGTCGGAATGCTCGTGGGTGATGAGAATACCGGACAGGGTTTCCGGCTCAACTCCGATGGAAAGCAACCGCCTCTCGATCTCCTTGCCGGAAAACCCGGCATCGATCAACAGCCGCGTCTGTCCGGACTCGACAAAGGTCGCATTGCCCTTGCTGCCGCTCCCCAAAACACAAAATCGCATGGATCACCAGGAAAAAGATTAACGGTTAAAGGCGAAAGGCTTTCGTCTTTCTGTTTGCCTGGGCATGATCCTTTCTCCTTGCCCCTTTAGCCTTTTACCTGCCCCAGACCCGTATGACCGAAGCCGCCATCCTGCCGCTGCGTTTCGTCAAGCTTTTCCACCGCAATTACCGTGGCCCGGCAAACCGGCGCCAAAACCAGTTGGGCGATCCGGTCGCCCCGTCGGATGGTAAAAGGCTCCCGTCCCAGATTGATCAGCCCGA
>JAHJTI010000304.1 GCA_018829945.1 Pseudomonadota bacterium
GGCTCTGGTCGCGAGCCTGGCCGGACTTTCCTTCTATAATGTCAATCTGTCGGCCATAGCCTTTGTCCTGGCCGGGCTCACTGCAGTCCACCGGAAAAGCACCGAGACAATTTCCGCATGACCTTCATGGCGACAGGGGCCTGGCGCTGATATCTGCCAAGCCCCTGCCGGAAACAATCACAACTTCATACGGATTTCACGGCTGCTCCGCTGCACGGGTGCTGGCCTGAATGACATAATCGGACAGTTGCTTGAATTGAGCTCCGGTCAGAGACACCTTGTTTTTTTTCCTTTTCAAAATGTTCTGCCATTCCGCAACAGATCTTTCTTGCGGCCAAAAATGCCGGTGGCATGATCCGCACTCTCGCAGGAAATACCCTCGCCCTTTTTCCTGGCCTTCAACGGCGACAGCATTCTGCCCTGTCGCCATTGAAGGCTGCGGATGAGATCCCGATTCAGGAGCGAGCGAGCACCCGGACAGCAGACCGGAGCCACAACACATCAGAGCTAAACTCCATACAACCTTTACACGGTGCCTCATGCTTCCCTCCCTTAAAACTGCCAGCCAACACCGAAATTAATCGCATTATCCGGATCAGAGACTCCATCTGCTTCCAACACCTGGTAATCAGCCTTCAGCACCAGATTGGGCACCGGGTAAAAGGCCAGACCGAAAGTCCAGTCGTAGCGGTCCTTGCCTGTGGCAGCAGTGACTCCGGTCGGCATTTTGTGTTGGGTGTTGTACTCATCGTAACGCACAAAAGCCACCAGATCGGAATTAGCCAACTTTCCACTTTTCCAGGACGCGGGCATAATATGGTACCCCGCCTCGACAAAGTATCCGTACATTTCTTCAGCCACATTGCCGGCACTCAGATTTTCGGCGCCGTCGATCTGCTCGAAGGCTACCACGCCTCGTACATCCAGATCGCCGAATTTGGCTGAAAAATCTCCTGAGTAGATCGTAATATCGCCGTTTTTACCCGAATCAGCTCCTTTTGGACGGTTATTAATTCCGCCGTGATACAGCGAAGCTCCCAGGCGCAGATTCTGCCCCCAAGTGCTGGTGGACTCCATGAAAGGGTAATAGTCGAACCGGAAGGTAAGAGCCAAATCATTCAGGCTGGGCTCATCCTTGATGCGGCCATTGCGAATGCCGTCGCTGCTGAATTTCGATCCGTCAAGTCCGCCGACCACATATGCTTCGTAACTTAAATTGGATGCCAGATTGCCGAAAAGACCGATGCCGTCTGACGACCAGGTGCTGGGAATCAACAACCGGTCAAAATTCGGTCGCTCAACACCATAAAAAGTGGTGGGCTCATGGTGCTGATTGGTGATACCGACCGGCGTAAGAACGCGGCCGAATCGGACATTGGCCTGATCGGAAAGAAGGAAGTCCACATAGGCCTGTTCCAGCATCAAATAACCGCCGGCCTTATCACCGGATTGGGTGTCTTCCACAAAGGCATGCTCCAGTTCGATTTCAGATTGAAACTTGATCCAGTCGTTGAACTGATACCCGACCAAAGCGACCATCCTGTGGATATCCAGCTTGTCGTTGGACTTACCATTGGTAGCCCCTTCACTGAAATTGGCATGGATTTCTCCATATCCGCCGAAAGTGAACGGAGACAACGGGCTTTCCTTCTCCCGCTCCAGGACCGCCTGCTCAATCATGCCCTTCAGTTCCGTTTTGTCTTGATTGGAGCTTAATCCGACTCCTTGCGAAGCAGCATTGGCAGACATCCTGCTTTCCAGACTGACAACCTGTTTGGTCAAGGTTTCGATGCTGCTCTGTCTGCTTTTCAATTCGGACAAAAGCCCCTGCATCTGTCGCTCAAGCTCCTGAATCCTCACCTCCTCGCCTGTGGAGGCCAACACAACCCCAGGCTGCATCGCCACCAGGGCTATGCAGCATCCCAAAACAACACTGTGTATCCTCTTCCTCATTTCTTTTCCTCCGTAAAAGTTCAAGCACCACCATAAAGTTACACATGCCTAACATGTGGGCGGCAAAAAAACGCCTGCTGGCGCGTGTCGGCCAAGAGTCAGGCGTTACCAATAAAGTTATTAATGCACAACAATCTCGTCGGTCACTTATACAAGCCAGTTCACCGCCGGTCAAGTATTTTTTTTAGGCACCATGAACTTTATTGATTGAGGGCAACCTTCAGCCTTGTCTCCCCCCATTTCTTGCAAAGTGTGCCGAAGCGGTGTAAGAAATATTCGCCTTTCAACGTATGGGGGAGCACAGCCAACAACAGTACAACCGACCATGGCAAACACTCAGAGCAAAGAGATTTTACAAGAAGGCCTCACAGCCATGGGCATCTCCCTTGACGGGCAGGCGCAGCAGCGGCTTGTGCACTACTGCGCCGAACTGGTCCGCTGGAGCGCCAAAATCAATCTGGTTGCCAAAGCGCCCCTTCGCGAAATCTGGGAAACCCATTTCCTCGACTCCCTGACCCTGTTGCGCGTTCTTCCGCCGCCGGAGAGCACGCAGCTGCCGCTTCTGGACATCGGCGCAGGAGCCGGTTTTCCCGGTTTGGCACTCAAGGCGGTCCGGCCGGAATTGCCGGTCATCCTGGTGGAGCCGCGCCAGAAAAGGGTTTCCTTTTTGCGGCATGTCATCAGAACCTTGGAGTTGAAAAATATCGAGGTGCTGTGCGGGCGGTTGGAAAAAGATTCCGCCGAAGTTGAGGGACACCCCCTTGCCGTGCCTCTCGTCACCAGCCGCGCCTTTACCAATATTGCAGAGTTTCTGCTGCATACCGCGGCAATCAACCCCGCAGGCGGCAAGGTCATCTGCATGAAGGGCCCCCGGGCCGAGCAGGAAATCACGGCCTGGCGAACGGCACAACCGGACAGCCCATACCGGTTGCAAGAAATTATCGAACTGACTCTGCCCTTTTCCGGCAATGTCCGCAACCTTGTCATTTTCCGCAAAGAAGGCGCTTAAGCACCATGTCTACACGCAAAACACCTGCCATCATGTTCCAGGGCACCTGCTCCAACGCGGGCAAATCCGTGCTCACCGCCGCCTTATGCCGTATCCTTTTGCAGGATGGGCTGCGGGTCGCCCCGTTCAAGGCCCAGAACATGTCGCTCAATTCTTTTGTCACCAGGGATGGCGGCGAGATGGGGCGAGCCCAGGTTGTGCAGGCCCAGGCCGCGCTCCTTGATCCGGATGTCCGTATGAATCCGGTCCTGCTCAAGCCTTCAAGCGACACGGGCAGCCAGGTCATCCTCCTGGGCAAGCCGGTGGGCAACATGACGGTGAACGATTATCTGGCCTACAAACCCCAGGCTTTTCTCGCGGTGCAGGCAGCGTATGATTCCTTGGCCAAAGAATATGAAGTCATGGTGCTTGAGGGAGCGGGTAGCCCGGCCGAGGTTAATCTCAAAGCCCACGACATCGTCAACATGCCCATGGCCCGTTATGCCGAGGCCAAGGTCTTGCTGGTTGGAGATATTGACCGGGGCGGGGTGTTCGCCTCCTTTGTCGGAACCATGGAAATTCTGGACGATTGGGAACGGGAGTTGATAGCCGGATACGTGGTGAACCGCTTCCGTGGCCAGAAATCACTGCTCACCGAAGCGCTCGATTACATGGAAAAAAGGACCA
>JAHJTI010000032.1 GCA_018829945.1 Pseudomonadota bacterium
GAGCTCGCCATTCAAGCACTGGGAGAGGCGAGAAATCTGGATCCGTCCCAAGCCGCCACCTATTTCTATCTTGCAGAGACGCAGGCAAAAGTCGGGAAAATGGATGAAGCCGAGGAAAATTACAAGCGTTGTCAGGATACGAGCAACGACCTGTATGTTAAATCCCTGGATGGGCTTGCCCGCGTCTACCAGCACAAGGGGGAATCCGCCAAAGCCATGGCGGTTTTGAAAAAAGCGATAGATATTTCTCCCAATACCCCTGATCGTCATGTGGATCTTGCCGTGCAGCTCAATGCCAGTGGAAACACCGAGGAAGCAAGATCTTCTTTGAGCACGGCGTTGAAGCTTTCTAAAAAAGAGGCAAATCTCCCCCATAAATATGTGGAGGCCTGCCTGGATTGCGGTATGGACACCGAGGCCGAGACGACGATGAAGCGGAACATGAATCGCGGCACGGCGGAAATTGTTCTCTTAAACCAGATGGGCATTGTCTGCAGGCGGCGCAAGGAGTTCGAGCGGGCCAGGGGATATTATGAGCGTGCTTTGCAAATTGCCCCGACAGACGAATCGCTTAACTACAATTTTGCGGTGCTGCTTGTCGATCTCAAGGAATACGAGGGTGCGAAAGGCTATCTGAAGCGTGTTCTCAGGCAAAATCCCAACTTTGAGAATGCGGAGATCCTGATGGATAAGTTGGAAAAACTTGACTCATCGCGAGGAGATTAGAAGACTAGCAACGATCTGCAACATCCGGGGATTGTTGTTCCTGGGGCACTTTTTTGAATTGCGGGCAAGAAAAATTCTGTAAAAGAAAAAGAGTGTAACCCATCGTCTGGCTGTAGCGCATGCACTGTTGGGTGCTGGGTTTCGCCTTTGAAATTATTCTGGGTGTCGTCGATATCCAGTTCCGTTTTCGCTCGATCCTGATTTACGGTGATTTCTGAATCCCGCTGATTTTTTAAGGCCTTAAATGAATTATAAAAAACATACCTGTCTCGTTGTCGAAGACAACCTTTCTACGCTGACCATGATCGTTAATATGTTGGCCAATATTGGTTATCGAAACGTCATTACGGCCAGAAACGGCAAAGAGGCGTGGGAAAAGATCCAGGCCAATGCGCCTAAGGTAGATATCGTCCTTTCGGATATGCTCATGCCGGAGGAAGATGGATTGCAACTGCTGCAACGCATCAGGAATTCGGAAGCATTCTGGCATCTGCCGTTCATCATGATAACCTGCGTCGATGACATGGACAGGATCATGTCCGTGACCGAAGAGCATGTCGACGCCTATCTGGTAAAGCCTGTGACCGAAGCGGTTGTCCGGCAAAAGGTCTATTCGGCCCTTAAAAAGGCCTACGAGCCCGATCTGTATCACCGCGCCTTGTTTCAAGGGAGAAAACATCTGCGCGAAGGGAGAAACGAGAGCGCCATCGAGTCACTCGAAGAGGCGAGAGATCTGCAGCCGGGCCAGTCGGCCACGTATTTTAATCTTGCGCAGGCACTGGAAAAAGTCGGCAAAATGGACGAGGCTGAGGAAAATTACAAACGCTGCAAGGACTGCAGCAATGATCTCTACGTCCGGTCGCTTGATGGGCTTGCCAGAATTTATCAGCACAAAGGCGATTATGCCAATGCTCTGGACGTGCTCAGGAAGGCGATCGAGATTTCACCGAATACCCCGGACCGGCATGTGGATTTTGCTCTGCAGCTCAATGCCGTGGGCAATAAATCCGCAGCAAAAGAATCTCTGGCCAAGGCGCTGAGACTTTCCAGGAAAAAGGCGACGCTGCCTCAAAAATATCTGGAAACCTGCCTGGATTTCGGCATGGACAAAGAAGCCGAGGCGATCCTGCAGCGAAATATGAGCGAGGACGTGGAGGATATCGTTCTTTTAAATCAGATGGGCATTGTCTGCAGGCGGCGCAAGGAATATGAACGGGCCAGGAAGTACTATCTACGGGCCTTGGAGATTATGCCCGATGACGAGTCGCTCAACTACAACTATGCGGTGCTGCTTGTCGATCTGAAGGAATATAAGGCCGCCCGCAGCCATCTATATCATGTGCTCCGGGAAAATCCCGATTCCGAGAATGCTCTGTCCCTCATTATGAAACTGGACAAAAGCGAGGTATACTGAAAAATACCTGGCAGGTCCATGGGCGACAACAATGACCGTTCTCGGCGTGTCAGGAATTAGGGGGCTGTCTGAAATGTCCAGGGCGCCAACATATCTTTCTCTGTATGCAAGCGGTGAGCTGCTCCGCAAGAAGGATGCTGCCTTGGAGCGGCTTTCCGCTTGCGATCTCTGTCCCCGGCGCTGCGGTGTGGATCGATCGGCCGGGGAGAAGGGTTTTTGCCGAACCGGCAGGTTGGCGGTGGTCTCAGCTTGCCATCCCCATTTCGGAGAGGAAGCCCCCCTGGTTGGCCAAGGCGGTTCGGGTACCATCTTTTTCAGCAACTGCAATCTCGGTTGCGTCTTCTGTCAGAACTACGAAATAAGCCATTACGGAGATGGGGAGGAAGTCTCGGCTGCGCAACTGGCTGCGATGATGGTGCGCCTTGCTCAGCAGGGGTGCCATAACATCAATCTGGTGACGCCCAGCCACGTGGTGGCGCAGATCCTGGAAGCCTTGCCTCTTGCAATCGAAGCCGGGCTCTCCGTGCCGTTGGTCTACAACAGCAGCGGCTACGAAGCGGTGGAGACCCTTCGGCTGCTTGACGGAGTAGTAGACATCTACATGCCGGATTTTAAATTCTGGCAGAGCGCGAGTTCCCGCCGTTTTGCCATGGCGGATGATTACCCGGAAATAGCCCGACAGACCATCCGCGAGATGCACCACCAGGTGGGTGATCTGGTGATCAACAGTGAAGGGTTGGCGGAGCACGGGCTTCTGGTGCGTCATCTGGTCATGCCGGGGGGGCTGGCCGAGACCCGGGAGATCATGGGATTTCTGGCCAGGGATATTTCGCCCCGCACTTATGTCAATATCATGGATCAGTACCGCCCGTGCGGGCATGGTATGGATTTCCCGCCCCTTGACCGTATGCTCCTGCCGGAGGAATACCGTCAGGCCCTGGAGTTTGCTGTTCAGGCGGGATTGACCCGGCTGGATCAGCGGGACCTGGGCGCTATGTTGCGGGCATTGGGTGTTGTCTGAGCGTGGGATTTGGTTTGGCAAGATTCGCTTGGAAAGAGTGTGCCTGACTGCTAAAAAGTGCCGACCACCGCAGCGTCCGTGGCAAGATCCGCAGGTTCCTGCAGGGGGCCGAGCGGGTTCTTTTTATATACCTCCCCTTCGATGCGGGGCTGACCGTCCCAGAGTTTGTACACCACCAGATCGTCCACCAGAACAATAAAGGCGGTAAAGCGCCAGCCGGTCTGGTGGGCCTGGCGTTTGAACCGAAGAAGATCAAGGAAGAGATTGCCCTGCCGCTGGCTTTTTAATTTTTGGATCTTCATTTCATAGGCAACGCAGGAATCCGTTGCTTCGACGCAGCCCTTGAGGCCGGGGGGCAGATCGGCCATGGTGATGTTGGTGTTGGGCATGAATTTGTCGATGATGGCCAGGTAATTGAGGATCTTGATGTTTGAGGTCTGATACGGATCGAAGCCAAGCTGAAGAAGATCTTTCTGGGTGGTGGAAAAGGGGGTAATCAGGTCAAAGGATGCCTTGACCTGATCAAAAGTATCCCAGCGGGCCTCGTCGGTGGTTTTTGCCACGGGCAGCATGCCCGAACAACCCGTGGCCAGGCAGAGGGTAAGGGCAAGCATAATGGTCGTGTGCAGATGCATTGCAGCCTCTTTTTGGAGGGCATGGAGAAAAACGAGGATCAGGCGTCAAGATTGAGGACAACACGCCCCCTCTGTTTTCCTTGTAGAATATTTTCGATGTGGTGGTCAAGCTCCTTAAGGGAAATTTCCGTAGTGACCCGCTCCAGATGGGGCAACTTCCAGATGGTGGCGATTTTCTGCCAGATGGGGATGCGTAACGCCATGGGGCATTCGGCGCTGTCGATGCCGATAAGGCTTATCCCTCGTAAAATAAAGGGGTAGACATTCAGGGGCAGGTCCGGAGAAGCAACATTGCCGCAACAGGTGACTGCCCCGCCATAGCGGGTGGATTTGATGGCGGTGGCCAGCATTTCTCCCCCCACCGTATCGATCACACCAGCCCATTTTCCCTTGAGGAGCATGCGGTTGCTGTGGTCGATGCTGCTTTCCCGCGAAACAATGTGCTGGGCGCCCAGGTTGCGTAAAAATTGTTCCTGATCCGGTTTTCCGGTTGCGGCAGCAACCGAAAAACCGCTCAGGGCAAGCATGGCAACAGCCATGCTGCCCACGCCGCCGGTGGCGCCGGTGACCAGAATTTTGCCCTGCTCCGGCAAGACTGGGTGGCGCTGCAATCGGTCAACGGATTGGGCTGCGGTAAAACCGGCGGTGCCGTAGATCATGCTTTCCCGCAGGGTGAGTCCGGCGGGCAGGGGCATAACCCATTTGGCAGGGACCCGGACAAACTGGGAAAAGCCCCCCGGCGTATTCATGCCGAAATCATAGCAGGAGACAATGACCGTGTCTCCGGGAGAAAAATCGGGAGAAGAGCTTTCCAGTACTTCTCCTGCGGCATCGATTCCAGGGGTGTGCGGAAAGCGGCGGGTCACGCCGCGGTTTCCCGAGGCGGACAAAGCGTCCTTGTAATTGAGGGAGGAGTACCGAACCCTGATCAGAACTTCGCCCGGGGGCAGATCGTTGAGATTTTTTGTGACGATACCCCGCTGAAAGATGCCCGGGGTTGTTTCCGTGACGACCATGGCCTGAAAGGTGGTGGACAAAAGGATGCTCCTGTGTGCTTTTTTTTCAAAAAAATAGCGGTTGATAAGAGGGGCAATATACCATGCCGCAGCGAGGAAAGCCAATATCAGCCATTATGCTTGCCTGGTTGGGAAAAAAACTGCATGTCCCCGGGAAAAAAATCTGCTGCCGGACCTTCTTTTTTGTTATCCTGAATCTGATGCAATCTCCCCCGGCCCAAGATGGGCTGGCTGGTAAGCCGTTGTTCAAAAATACGCGTAACATTAAAATGACGTGATTGGCATAAAGAGCCGTAACGGAATTATTAAAAATGTAATGGTTGTTCCGTAACGGCCCCTAACCATATTGACCAAGAGAGGTGGCGCCGCATGAAAGTCTATGACGACAAGCACATCAAGAACATCGTTTTGCTGGGCAGTGTCAAGTCCGGGAAGACAACCCTGGCCGAGACCATGGTTTTTGAGGCAGGACTTACCAAGAGACGCGGCACCGTTGAAGACAAGAACACCATCTCCGATTATCACCCGGTGGAGCACGATCGCGGCAACTCGGTGTACGCCACTTCTTTGCACACTGAATGGCGGGATTACAAGATCAACATCATCGACACCCCCGGTCTGGACGATTTCGTGGGCGAGATCGTCTCTGCCCTGCGGGTGGCCGACACTTGCGTCATGCTGATCAA
>JAHJTI010000346.1 GCA_018829945.1 Pseudomonadota bacterium
ATCGAATGTTCCAACAAGCGGCCGGTTGTCGCATTATATTTCCCTATAGGAAAAATCAACTGCACCGACCAGACAGCCATTCCCGCCAACCTGCTTTTCGCACCCGTGCCAGCAGAACAACCGCTGGCAGCGGGGCTATACTCACCCCCTCTTCTCTCTTCGGTTACTGAGCAACACCCAGAGACTGAAGGCAAAGAGCAGGATGCTCATGCCGACAAACCCCTTGGTGTATTGCGCCACCAAGGGTTTGTCGAAGGAGGCCATATAGAGGCTTTCCGCGACCTGGACGGTGATGGCGGCCCCATGGGCGCCGTGCTCCGCCTCGCCGACCACCGTGATCCGCCACGGGCCGGGTCGGTCCGGCAGAAAGGAGACGATGCCGTTGCGGTCGGTCCTGCCCTTCTGGTGCGGGATGGTGTCTTCCGGTCCGTAGATCTCGTAAACGGAATAGCTGACCGGATCGTCCGGGCCATAGAATATCCTGGCGCTGATCCCGCGGTTTTCCACCCGGTAATGGACGGCATGAGCTCGGGCCTGAGTCGCGGTGGCACAGAGCAGGCACAGTGCAAAGATGGCAATAGCGATCCGCATGGCTTTTCTCCCAGGCATAATGATTTGCGTTACCGGATCGCAAAGGTCAGGGTTGCCACGTAGGACTCCACATCGCACTCCTCGGGCTGAGCAAAGGGCAGTTCATGCTGGGCCTTGAGGAGCCAAACCCCGGGCGAGGCGATTCTGAGGCTGCCCCGCCCGTCTGCATCGGTGGTGAACGGGTCGGCCTGGGTTTCTTTTTTCTCGGCACGGGTGTGGTAGAGAGTGGTTATTTCGCCGCTGTACGGTTTGCCCTTAAAGAGCACTCGAACGGGTAGCATGTCGCCGACCTTCAGGCTTGCCGGGTTGGCCAGGGGGATGATCTCCAGGGGATGGCCGACCACCCGGTCCACCGCGCCCTTCCCAGCCCCCACCGTGACAATGCCTTTCATACTCATAATGGACCAGGAGCATTTGAGCACGTTATCGAGCCCTTTTTTTGACTGCCTTTTCCCGCCGTCCACGGTCTTGGTATAGAAGCTCACCTTCCGTTCGGCAGCCACGATATAGGCGCCGTCGGCAAGCCCCTTTTGGGCGGTAAATTCCGTCGTTGTCTTCGGTTGCAAGGCGATTTCGGCCCCGGTTGGGGAAAGAAGGTAGAGCTGCTCCATATCGTCACCAGTCAGAAAATTTTCCGACGGGAAGCTATGCCCCCAGCCGATTCGGACCAGCGGGGCCTTTTTGGCAACAGGTGCGTCCTGCACCACCTCGACCCAGGGATAATGCGCCCAGGCCTCGCCTGCGCAGAGCAGGACCATGGCCAGTAAGCCAACAACGAAACAACGGGAAACAAAGAGCATCTTTTTATGAAAAGACATGGGTATCTCCATGAAGTTTTAGAGTTAGAGGGTGAGATCGAACTTGAGCATCAGGGTGCGGCCGGTACGGAAATTCCCTGCATCTCCCTTGTCGGAGTCAAAAATATTGTCCACCTCCAGGGAAAGCTTGGCGGTTTTGCTGAGCAACTTATACATCTTGGCCTCCACCACGGTATGGGTGTCAATCTGGGCGGTATTTGCGGTGTTGGTGTACTGGCGCGAGCTCTGGGAGATGGTGGCGCTCATCCCCACGCCGTAATCCGCCAAGTCGTAGGCCGGGGTCAGACTCACCTGGTGCACCGGGGTATAGGGCAGCTCCTTGCCGTTTTCCCTGTTTTCCGAGTCGGTGTAGGTGTAGGCGAGCGCCAGGGAACCGCCCCCCGCCGCCCAGAGCCTGCCCATGACCTCGACGCCCTGGGTGGTGGCCTCCTCGACGTTTCGGTAAATCTGGAGCGGCAAACCGTTGTACAGGGTGCCGGTATCTTCCCGGGTCACCAGTTCCTTGACCTCGTTGCGAAAATAACCAAGGCTGAACATTCCATTTTTTTCCGTCAGCCAATGCTCAACCCCTGCCGAGTAGCCGATGGCGGTTTCCGGGTTGAGATCCGGATTGGATTGCACGTAATAGGAGCCATGCCCGTACGGGGCATCGTAGTAAAGCTGGCGGATGGTGGGAGACTTGAAGGCCCTGCCCACCGAACCGCGCAGGGTGGTGGCCGCGGAGAAGCGGTACATGGCGCTGAGCTTGGGGTTGACCTCTTCGCCGAAAACGGAGTGATCGTCGTAGCGCACTCCCGGCACCAGGGTCATTTTTCCGCCGGGCAGGCTCACCTCGTCCTGGAGATAGAGGCTGGCGATGTCAATCTCCCGATCCACCGTAATGGTGCTGCCGTCCGCATTATCGATTCTAAAATCGATGGACTGGCGCTGGAATTCCGCCCCGGAGGTGAGGGCATGGGTTTGGTTGGCGGTCCAGGTGTATTGCCCCTCCATCTGCTGATAGGCTATGTCGCCGAATTTATGGCCGTAAGTCTTATCGAGATAGCCGTGGTCGAAATCCCAGTTGTAGGTGTAGCCCTTGAGCGAGAAAAAGTGGGCCGCGCCGGGCTGCCAATCCGCCCCGGCCGACAAGCGGTAACTCTGCTCCTTGCGGTCGTCCTCCTTGTCATAATCGCTCGCCTCCCCCTTGGCGAACAGGCGCAGCTGCTTGCTGGGATCGACCTCCACCTTGACCAGCACCGAATCGCGCTCGGAATCGATCCGGCTCTGCCCGTTGTCCTGGGCGGATTCCCGGTTGTACTGGAGCAGATAGCCGAGCTTTTCCAAGGGGCGGTCCCCGAAATAGGCATAGGCCTGGGACTGGTGGCGATTTTTATCCGCCGGCTCCTCAAGCACCCCGTTTTTGAGCCGCTCCTTGACGGTGTACCAGCCATAGGCCACTCCCGCCCCGGCCACCGGCTCCTTTGGGGTGTGCCGGGTGATGATGTTGATCACCCCGGCCATGGCATCGCTGCCGTAGAGGGCGGAACCGGGCCCCTTCACCACCTCGATTCTGTCGATCATCTCCAGGGGAACCTGGTTGAGGCCGATGCCGTACTCCCCCATGCCGCCGCTCTGGCCCGAGCCCATCACCCGCTGGCCGTCCACCAGGACCAGAGCGTAGCCGTCGTTAATGCTCAGCCCCCGCATCTTGGCATTCCAGGTATAGGTGCCAAAGGTATCGTCATGGGCGGAAACGGAGAGTCCGGGGATGCTTTTCAGGACCCCCTCGATGTTCTGGGCATTGGTTCTGGCGATATCCTCCCGGTTGAGCACCAGGGTTTCCACCGGGGTGTCCTGCAGGGTATGCGGGGTCTTGGTGCCGGTGACCACGATCTGATCCAAGACGTGCGCGGACGCTTCCCCCCCTTCCTCCTCCGCCGCCGCCTGCCCGCAGGGCAGCGCCAGGGCGACAACCCCCAGCATCGCCCCGCAGCGGACAACACAGCGCATACTGCCTCTTGCCTCTTTTTTCATTTCCTTTTCCCCTTCTTCTGAGTGCAACACCGAAAAATTCACGACAAATTAAAAACAACGTTCAGTTCGATGGTGATCGGTTCGGCAAGCAGACCCGCCGGCGGCCGCGGAAACGGCGTGCCATCCTCCACGGCCCTAAGGGCAGCCCGGTCGAGGATCTCCTGCCCCGAACTCCTGCTCACCACAAGCCGCTGCGCTTCTCCCGCCCCGGTGAGAAGAAAGCGCACCCCGACCTCTCCTTCCAGCGCCCTTTTTCTGGCAATGAAGGGATATTTTTTACAGCTGCCGATCCTCTCCCGCACCAGGCGTAGATACTGCGACAGGGTATGATCGTCAGTGCCGGGATTTGCTGACCCATCCCCAGGATAAAGCCCTGTGGCCGGCTGCCCGCTGCCCCTTGCCTCTGTCGATTGGCTCTCGCCTTCTCCCGCCATTGCCGGCGGGGTTGTGTTTTCCGAATGCCCCGGTTGCGCAAGGGATTGCGTCATCGCCTTCGCTGTTGATTCCGCCTCCACCATTCTTGCCTCCCTGCTTTCCTTGCACGCCCGGGGCGAAGCCTTTCGTTCCAAGGGGGACACGTTTCCTTCCTGTTGTTCCGGCGATGAAACCTGCCCAAACGCGGAGGAAGGCGAGGGTCCCAGCAGAGTAACCTCAATGGCTCTCGCTTTTTTCGGGCTGGGGGTTGCGGCCAGCGAGAAAATGGCCACTGCGTGCAGCATCAAGGAGACACAAAAGAAGAGCAGCCGGTGGCTTCCTTCGTGCTTGGGTTCATTTCCGTAACCGGGGAATACCGGTTGACGAAAATATACGGACCACCACCGGGAAACCGGGAATAGCAGTGACACTAATCTTCTTTTCTCACGCAGATCGCTCATAACTTTTCCTTTTGACCAACATGAATAATGGCAAGAGCACGCCTCTTAAACGCTGCTGCTGTACCACTCTCCCCGGGTAGCACTAATTTGAATTCAGTAACACCGTAACGAGCGCCAAGCGCGGTTTCAAGAAAAATATTACAAATATAAAAATCGTAGCACCCAGATGCGCGCTTAACTTTCTGTTTTTTCGATAAAAAAATGGCGAAAAAAATTCTTGCGAATCAGAAAGAAGTTCCCGTGCTATTTTTTCTCTTGCCCTCCGGGCAGCGTCCTATTAAATTCCCCCCTGTTTCAGGTGCTCTTAACAGAGCTTAATAGGGAACCCTGTGCGAATCAGGGACGGGCCCGCCGCTGTAACTGGGGACGAATTCCGCAGCATGTCACTGTCCGGCAAGGGATGGGAAGACGCGGGAGGAGGATGAACCGGGAGTCAGAAGACCTGCCTGAAAAAACATAACAGACTGCCCCCGTGGACATGGGGCGACATGTATCTATCTTGGGAAAAATCAGGGATCCCCGGATCAATATTTTATTGGTCCGGGGATTTTTTTTACCCGGACTCTCTGACACAGTGCGGCCCACAAAGGAACAGCACTAAAACAAGGAGGACGGGATATGCACGCAGTTGACGGAAGTTTCTGTAGACTCACCCTGTTGTCAGCCAGAGACTGGGATGTTTTTCAGTTTGCCATGCGGCGCTGTTTGAAGGGGGAGCCTGCATGAAAAAGAGAATATGCAGCGCCACTCTCCTGACCATTTTCTGGATCTCCCCTTGCACTGCCGAAGAAACAGTAACGCTGGACGAGGTGGTGGTCACCGCGACCCGTACCCCGGCAACGGTTGCCCAGGCCGGCGGCAGTTCGGTCACCGTGATCACCGCGCAGGAGATTGAAGCCAAACAGCAACTGACGGTTGAGGAAATTCTTAAGTCCGCCGTTGGCCTCACTATTGTGGCCAACGGCGGACTGGGAACCAACACCTCGGTTTTCATCCGGGGCGCAGACTCGAAAAATACTTTGGTGCTGGTTGACGGGATCATGTTCAACGACCCGTCCGAGGCCAATCGCGGGGCAAACCTGGCAAACCTCACCACGGACAATATCGAACGCATCGAGATTGTCCGCGGCCCCATGAGTGTGCTGTACGGCAGCAACGCCACGGCCGGGGTAATCAATATCATCACCAAGAAAGGGAAGGGACGCCCCGGCTATTATCTGGGAGGCGAAGCCGGTTCCTATGGCACCTGGAAGAGTTATGGCGGGGCCAGCGGCGCGGTGGAGCGATTCAACTATGCCTTGGACCTCTCCCGCACCGAAGCCCAGGGTTTTTCCACGGCCGACGACAAGAATGACCGTATTCCCCATGCAAACGGCACCACCTCGGAAAAAGACGGTTGGCGCAATGCCACCTTTTCCGGCAAGGTGGGTTATCTGCTGACGCCTGATTGTGATGTTTCCGCTTTTGCCCGCTCCATGGATTCGCGGGTGGACCTCGATAGCT
Source organism: Pseudomonadota bacterium (assembly GCA_018829945.1). Lineage (GTDB taxonomy): Bacteria > Desulfobacterota > Desulfobulbia > Desulfobulbales > Desulfurivibrionaceae > Thiovibrio. Next base: position 5,804 of record JAHJTI010000346.1, read on the forward strand.
CGGTCAGCGGTTATATGCAGGACAACAAGGTCGGCAGTCCGAAAGACAAGTATATCGACAGCAAGGAATTGCTCTCGAAGTTCAATGTCCATAACCGGCTTATGGATGGGCAGCTCGATGCAAACCTGTACTATCAGCACACCGATAAAGAACGGATCATCATCGACGATTATGGCCGTTCGCTTTATAACGGTGACAGCTCTGAGGTCGGCTGGCAAGGCACCATGACGCCTTTCAAGGCGAACACCGTTACCCTGGGCCTTTCCTATTTTGCCGAACAGATGGATTCCTCCGGCGGTTTTACCGTTATCGACAAGCAAGCAGCCAATGTGGCCAGCTCCTGGCTGCAAGACCAGATCTCCCTCGGTGAGAGCGCAAATGTGGTGGTCGGGGCACGGCTTGATGACCATGACCGCTTTGGCAGCGCGGAGACCTATCGGATTTCTCCTTCCTATCTGTTTGGAGCAACCGGCACCACGCTCAAGGCTGCTTATGGCACCGGTTTTCGCGCACCCTCTCTTTTTGAGCTGTACGCTCCGGGGTATGGCGATGCAACTCTGGAGGCGGAGAAAAGTACGGGCTGGGATGCCGGGGTAGAGCAGGAACTGCTTGGCGAAAGGCTGACTGTCGGCATCACCTATTTTCAGACAAGGTTTGATAATCTGATCCAATTTGACACAACCACCTGGAAATATAGCCAAGCCACGGGAGAAAGTACCACCCAGGGGGTGGAATCCTTTGCCCGCTTCAGTCCCTCAGCCTCGCTTGACGTGACGCTCGCCTATACCTATACCGATACCGAGGATGCCAGAGGGATTCGTCTGGTGCGTCGGCCGCTGAGCAAGGCAACTCTTTCCACCGCCTATCGTTTTTCCGAGAAGCTGCGCACCAATGTGGAGCTGCTCTGGGTCGGCGAGCGGGACGAGAGTGGTTCCGCCAAGGATAGTGATGGCAATCGGATCTATACCCTGGCCCCATATACCGTGGTCAACCTGGCCGGCAGCTATGCGCTGACCAGCAATCTCGATGTATATGGACGCATTGACAACCTCTTTAACGAGCAATACGAAGAGGCGTGGAGCTATGCCACTCCGGGACTTTCTCTCTATGGCGGGCTGAAGTATCATTTTTGAGCGAAAAAGGCACAAGGCAGCGTTCCGCAGGGGGCGCTGCCAGCCCTGGAGGAATCGAACATGAAGCAGGTGGTTTTGAATTGTATCGTACTGACCCTCGTGCTGACCACGGTAACCGTTGCCGCCGCAGAGGTGCAGAATCAGACTGATCGGCTGGCAAAGATGCCGGCCAAAGCACAGCGCATTGTTTCCCTCGGCCCTCTCAACACCGAAAACCTCTATCTGCTGGGCGCGGGGGATCGTCTTGTCGGGGATACCAGTTACTGCGTCCGACCTGAAGCGGCAAAGCATAAACCAAAAATCGGCTCGGTCATGCAGGTTTCCATCGAAAAAATCATCAGCCTGCATCCGGACATGGTACTGGCCACCGCTCTGACCCGACCGGAGCAAATAAACCAGTTGGAAAAGATGGGGGTGCGGATTGTCCGTTTCAAGCAGCCGGCATCGTTTGCCGAAATCTGCGAACAGTTTATCGAACTTGGGCAATTGCTGGGGTTGGAAGAGCGGGCCCACCACATCGTTGGCCAGGCGCGGGAAGAGGTTGCCTCTCTGCAGCGAAAACTCGCCCATCTCCCGAAAAAAAAGGTCTTTCTCCAGGTGGGAAGCAGGCCGCTCTTTGCCTCGGTCACCAGCTCCTTTACCCATGACTTCATA
>JAHJTI010000033.1 GCA_018829945.1 Pseudomonadota bacterium
CCGGACAATGGCCAAGGCGGTGCGGTCCATGTATTCCAAGGTGCAGGGTGTATGGTGAGCGAGAATGGTTGCCACCAGAGTGGTTGCCTCAACCATGGTGCGGCAGAGAACCAGCAGGGTGGTGCGGGCCTCCGGGGCGGGGAGGAGCTTGACCGTGATTTTGGTGATAATACCCAGAGTTCCTTCGGAGCCCACCAGTAAACGGGTAAGGTCATAGCCCACCACCCCCTTGGCGGTCCTGACCCCGGTGTGGATGAGGCTGCCGTCGGGCAGCACTGCTTCCAGGCCGAGGACATAGTCGCGGGTTACCCCGTACTTCACCGCGCTTGGCCCGCCGGCGCACTCGGCCACATTGCCGCCCATGGTGCAGAATTGCAGGCTGGCTGGGTCCGGCGGGTAATACAGGCCGTGCCGATTTGCTTCTTTTCGCAGATCACCCGTGATGACGCCTGGTTCGACCACGGCGATCTGGTTGTCCCGGTCGATTTCGAGAATACGGTTGAGACGGCTCATGACCAGAACCAACCCTCCGGCCACCGGCAAGGCTCCACCGCTCATGCCGGTGCCCGCGCCTCTGGGCACCACGGGAAAGGCGGCGGCCGAGGCCAGTTGCATGATGCGGCAAATTTCTTCGGTGGAACCGGGAAAAGCCACGGCTGCGGGAGGATATTCCCGGCCGGTGCCGTCATAGGAATAACAGGCCAATTCTTCCGGGACCGTGGTCACCTGGTCCTGGCCCACAATGTCTCGTAGTTTCTGGATGGTGTCTGGTTTCATAGAACTGTTTTCCATGCGGCAGGCATTTTTCTGTTATCTGTAAAAATCCCTACAAAATAAACCGGGAACTTATTATAAAGGATACTTGTTCGGCGCCGTTTTTTCTGGTGCCGCCGTGTCGTGACTTCAGTGTTGCTCTTCGTGACGGCACCTCAATCAGTAAGCAACTATTCGGAAAAAAGCTATGGAAAAGAAGATTCGTCTTGCCCTCATCGCCGGGGGAAAATCCGGCGAACGTGAAGTTTCGCTGGCCGGTGCCCAAGGGGTGGAAAAAGCCCTCAGTCGGGAAAAATATGAGGTTCGACGCTATGATCCGGCCACGGATCTGGCCCAGTTGGCGGCGGATGCCGGAAAGATAGATGCGGCCTTTGTCCTGCTGCATGGTCCCTTGGGAGAAGACGGGACCATGCAGGGTTTTCTCGACCTGCTGGGGATTCCTTATCAGGGGGCCGGAGTTCTCGGCAGCGCCCTGGCCATGGACAAGAATCTTGCCAAGATTCTCTACAGGCAGGCCGGACTCACCGTGGCCGCGTGGGAGATGGCTGAGCCGGAAGATCAGGAAAATCCCCGGCGGCTGCTGGAGCATCTTGCTTTGCCGGTGGTTATCAAGCCTATCCGTCAGGGTTCCAGCCTGGGGATGAGTGTGGCCCGCAACGAAGAGGAATTGGCGCAGGGGTTGGCCAAGGCGTTTGCTTTTGACAGCGAGGTCATGGTTGAGCAGTATGTGCGGGGTAGGGAGATAACCGGGGGAGTGCTCGGCAACAAGGAACTCACTGCCTTGCCCATCGTCGAGATCATCCCCGGCGAGGAGTTTGCCTTTTTTGATTATCAGGCCAAATATCAGCCGGGCGCTTCCCGGGAGGTGTGTCCGGCTGATTTGCCGTCGGAGATAACCGCCAAGGCCCAGGAGATCGCGCTTATCGCGCATCGAGCCTTGCAGCTTAAAGGATACAGCCGGACAGATATGATCGTTGCCGATGATGGTATCTATGTGCTTGAGACCAATACCATTCCGGGAATGACCCCGACCAGCCTTCTGCCCCAGGCCGCTGCCGCCCATGGCCTGTCCTTTTCGGCGCTGCTTGACAGGCTCATAGAACTGGCCCTGGCAGGGAGATGAAGTGTGCGGGATATTTTTTGAAATAAATAGGACAGTTTTGCTATACTTTACACAAGAAGCCCTCAAAATCTCGGTGGAGTCACGCCGGAAATTTAAGCGGAGCAGCTTTCTTGCCAGAGCATGAGCCGAAAAAAGAAGAGTTGATCGCCCTGATTGTCGAGGATGACCAGGACGTCTGCGATCTTTTGCAAAGGATTGTGGAAAGCCAGGGCTACATGGTTGTTGCCTGCACCAGTGCTGCTTCTGCCCAAGAGGCTTTTGTCGCGAATTCTCCTCATCTTGTTCTTATGGACTGGCTGTTGCCGGATATGGACGGCCTGGAACTCGTCAAGGCGTTCCGTTCCTCCGAACGCGGAAAATATCTCACTGTCCTGATGATCTCCGGTAAGGACAGTCCCGAGGATCTTGCCACGGCAATAGCCTCCGGGGCGGATTTTTTCATGGGCAAGCCGGTTGAAAGAAAGGTGCTGGATATCTGGCTGTCCGCCGCTTTTCAGCATGTCCGCGACAGCTTGCAGCGCGAGGAGGATGATCTTTCCCTGATTAAAATACGGGAAGAGCTGGAAGACAACAATCTTCAGCTGGAAGAGGCTCTGAGCCGGGCCAATACCATGGCCATGGAGGCGGAACAGGCCTACATCGAAATACACCAGATATTCAAAACCGTCGCCGGGGGTATTCTTCTGGTGGACAAGCACTGCAATCTTTTGCGTTGCAACGATTCATTTCTCCAGATGGCCGGAGTGAGCCGGGAGAAGGTGCATGACCAAAAGTGCTATGAGATTTTTCATTCATGTCTATGCAATACAGAGCAATGCCCTTTGCAACGAATCAAGAAAGGGGAAAAGCGCATTGAAAGCGAGATAGAAAAGGAAAATTCGAACGGAACCACGTCATACTACAGCATTATTTCCACGCCGTTCAAGGGACCGATCGGGGACCTTATCGGAGTTGTCGAACATATCACCGATATTACCGAGCGGGTCAAGGCTGAAAAAGCTCTGGCCGAAAGTGAACACCGCTATAAGGAACTCAGTCTGGTTGATGAGTTGACCAAGCTTTTTAACAAGCGCTATTTCAACACCCAGTTACAGCTTGAGGTGGAGCGGGCCAACCGGCATGGCCAGCCGCTCTCCCTGTTGCTGATGGATATCGATAATTTCAAGCACCACAATGACACCTACGGCCATGCGGACGGAGACCGGGTTCTGGCCCGGTTGGGTCAGGTGGTTGCCGAGTCGCTACGGGTTAATGACGTGCCATGTCGGTACGGCGGAGAGGAGTTCACCATCATTCTGCCGGAGACCAGCGGCGAACAGGCGACAGTGGTGGCGGAGCGAATCAGATCCCGTTTTGCCGGGGAGGTTTTTCGGCCCACTCCCCAGGATACGGTGCGAAAAACAATAAGTATCGGCGTCACCCAATACCGTGCCGGAGAAAGCGGGCAGAGTTTGCTGGAGCGGGCTGATCAGAATATGTACGAGGCCAAGCAGAGCGGCAAGAACCGGTATGTCCTGAAGTGAGCAGTTTTCAACAGGCGGTGTCGGTTAAGCCGCGCTCGCATCCCCATCAAAATCTTTTTTCAAAATAGGGCGCAAGCACCGTGGGAATGGCGATGGTGCCGTCATCCTTTTGGCAGTTTTCAAAAATGGCGGCCAAAGTGCGTCCGACAGCGAGGCCGCTGCCGTTTAGGGTATGGACCAGCGCGCTTTTATTCTGCCCCTTTGGTCGATACCTGACTCCGCCCCGGCGGGCCTGAAACTCTCCAAAGTTACTGCATGAGGATATCTCCCGGTAGGTGTTCTGGGCGGGCATCCACACCTCGATGTCGTAGGTCTTGTTGGCGGAAAAGCCAAGATCGCCGCTGCAGAGCTGCACCACCCGATAGGGCAGTTCCAGTAACTGGAGCACCTCTTCCGCATCCGCCAGCAGGCTTTCCAGTTCGGCACCGGAGGTTTCCGGAGTGGTGAATTTCACCAGCTCCACCTTGTCGAATTGATGTTGCCGGATAAGGCCTTTGGTGTCTCTGCCGTAAGAGCCTGCCTCGGAACGGAAGCAGGGGGTGTAGGCCGTGTATTTGATGGGGAGTTCGTGCTCGGCCAGGGTTTCGTCCCGGTGCAGATTGGTGACCGGCACCTCGGCGGTGGGGATCAGCCAGAGGTCCCAATCCTTGATGCGGAAGAGATCCGCCTCGAATTTCGGCAACTGGCCGGTGGCGGTCATGGTCTGGGAATTGACGAGAAACGGAGGGAGAACCTCGGTATAGCCGTGTCTCTGGGTGTGGAGATCAAGCATGAAGTTGATCAGGGCGCGCTCCAGCCGGGAAGCAAACCCTGTGAGCACGGCAAAACGGGCCCCGGAAAGCTTGGCCGCCCGTTCAAAATCAATGACCCCGGCCATCTCCCCCAGTTCGTGATGGGGTTTGGCTGCAAAATCGAATTGCGGCACCGTGCCCCAACGTTTGATTTCCAGGTTGTCCGTGTCATCCGAGCCCTTGGGCACGGAATCATCGCAAAGGTTGGGCAGGGTCAGGACGATGTCCTGGAGATCTTCCTCCAGAGCGGCAAGTTCGGTTTCGATTTCCTTGATCCGCTCTCCCACTTGACGCATCTCGGCCATGGGCCCTTCCGCATCGACTCCAGCTTTTTTCAGGTTGCCGATTTCCTGGGAAGCGGTCTTGCGTTTGTTGCGGAGCGATTCCACCTCGGAAAGCAGGCTCCGGCGTTTTTGGTCGATTGCGGCAAAATCGTCAATGCGGGAATCGGTGATTCCCCGGAAGGTGAGTTTTTCTTTGACGAGATCCAGATTCTCTCTGATAAAACGCAATTCAAGCATGGATATCCTCTTCAGTTTCAGTCCGGGGTATTGTCACGTTCCGCCAGAGGGGGTTGTATCATGGAGCAGGACAGAAATCAAGGGGGCGGGAGGCTCCTGCGATTAGAGAAGTCCGGGGGTGCAAAGCCGCAGGGAGACCTCTTCCCCGGCCGACAGATTTTTGCGATGCGGCGGCAAATGGATGATGGCGTTGGTTGTCTCGTTTTTGCGGGCGGGACGAACGGTGAGGGTTTTGCCGCGCAGGCGGGCCACAGCACCCTTTAAGTTGAGCAATCCTGTCTTTTTTAAGAGGATAGGGGCGGTGAGGGTGGCGCGCATGAGCGGGGGCAAGGGGCGTCGTTGGCCTTGCATCGCGCGCAAGGCAGGCAGGACAAGCTCATGGAACAGCAGAAAAACCGCAGGCGGCGGGCCAGGCAGGGCAAAGACCGGTTTGTTTTCGTACAGGCCGAACATGGTTGACCGGCCGGGGCGGACCGCCAGCTCAGTATAGAAAGGGCGGATTCCCAGTTTGGCAAAGGCCTGGGGGAGAAGATCGTAGTTTCCCGGCCCCATTCCGCCGGTGGTGATAACCCCTTGGGACGGGCCATGCAGGGCCTCCTCCAGCATGGCGACGATTTTTTTGCAGTCATCGACCACCAGACCGAAATCCCGGGAAGACGCCCCCGAATTCTTGATGAGGGAGGCGAGCAGAAAACGGTTGCCACTGATGATCTGCCCGGTTTCCGGGGTATCTGACGTATCCAGTAACTCGCTGCCCGTGCAGAGAATGGCCAACTCCGGACGGGAAACCACGGAAGCTTCTGTTATGCCGCTTTCGACAAGGAGCGGGAGATGCTGGGCTTCAATCTGTATCCCTTTTTGGACAATGGTTTGCCCGGCGGAGAGGTCGGTGCCCCTGGCGCGAATAAACGCTCCTGGAGAAGGCGGGCTGCTCACCAGCACAAGGCCGCCTTTTTTGAGGCAGCGCTCAAAGGGAACAACCTGATTCGCTCCCTGCGGCAAAGCGCCTCCGGTCATGATCGCAATGGCGGTTTTTTCGGAAAGTTTAGGTAAATTGGTGGTTCCCGCGGCAATCTCGCCTGTAACCTGCAAAGATACCGGTTTGGCATCATTGGCCAGGTCGCGGCTGTTGACGGCATAGCCGTCCATTGCGGATCGGGCAAAGTCGGGCACTGCGCGGGGTGCGGTGATGGGTGTTGCGGCGATGCGGCTGACCGCTTCAGGCAGCGGTATGGTTTCGGCAGCCAGAACCGGACTCTGGCTGACAATCAGTTGCTGCGCTTCCTTAAGCGAGAGAATCGGCATGAATCACGGTTCCATGGTGGCAAGACGGGCAAGGTCATGCTGATGGTTGATGTTTTGAAAGGTGGCGAGATCCGGCAGAATCTGCAGAATCTCATCGGCGGAGACTTTCCGAATGCGTAGCGTTTCGTACAATAAGCCGATCTTGCAATGCTTTCGGGCAAGATGCTCTTCAATAACCGGCAGCCCCTTTTTGCTGTAAACCGCATAGAGCGGTTCCGGACCTTCCGGGAGCCAGGGAAGAACCACGTCATGGTCGCCGGGCAGTGCGCAGAGAAAACGGATCAGGTCCTGGTTGATCAGAGGCATGTCGCAGCCGCAGATAAAGGCACGGGGCTGGGAGATTGTTCGCAGGGCGGCATGGATCCCGGCCAGAGGACCGCAGTTGTGGTATTGATCCCCGGTCATGGGCCAGCCGAGGAAATCATACGACTCGGGCGTATTGGTGATGAGCAGGGTTTCCGGAAAAAGTCCTGCAAGCCTGTGGGCGATCCCTTGAATCAGGGCGGTGCCCTGATGAAGGGCCAGCGCCTTGTTGCTCCCGAATCGAGAGCTTTTTCCGCCTGCCAGAATTACCCCGGCAACCTGGTCAATCATTGATGAACTCATGAAAAGGGAAAGAAGTCACAGGCATTCACAAGAAGCAAAGAGTTGCAACGGTTACTCCGTTGGAGATTGGCGGATGGTGATGATGATTTCCCGGGGATCCTGGCATCCCTTGAGCGAACAGGTCATACCGGTGATGGCCTGCCGGAGAAAACTTTCTACGAAGGAATTCAGATAGATCGGCTGCCCGTTCACCAGCAGACTGGTTTTTTGTCTGGGAAAGGGTTTGATGAATCTGGTTTCCAGGAAATCCGCCAGTTCGCTGATGTCATCCAGTCCGAAGCTGGGGATATCCGTGATGTCCTTGGTGTCGCTGACCATGGCAACCCATGTCTCATCCCGGTCCGGCAATGGTTCGCCATGCAGGGTGCTGCGAAAAACCTCGACCTTGGGGAGACCCAGCCGTTTGTACCCTTCGGTGATCACCAGATCAGTATCGCCGTAATAGCGGCCTACCAGCTCTTCAATGCTCAAATCACCGGGCACATCGCGGATAATACCCAGTCCGGTGGGGGAAGAGAGGGCGACGGTGCTGGCCCCGGCTTGCTTGTGCCGCCATGTGTCCTTGCCGGGTTTGTCCATTTCAAAGGTGTGGACATGGTGCTTGATGGTGCCGATGCGGTAGCCGCGGCGGCGCAATTCCGGAATGAGTTTTTCAAGAAGCGTGGTCTTGCCGGAGTCGGGTTTGCCGATGAATGTAATGACAGGGGGCATGGTTTATAATTGCCGTGGCGGAAGGTGAAATGTTTCAGCTCAGCCCGGCGGCCAGGACATTGGCCTGCCGCCGAGAACGTGGAGGTGCAGATGAAAAACCGTCTGCCCCGCATCGGCGCCGTTATTCATCACCAGGCGGCATTGCTCTACGCCGTTTTCTTTGGCAAGCTCCGCGCCGATGCGGACAACTTTGCCGATGAGCGCTTCGTCTTCAGCGGAAAACGCGCCCGGGCCGGTGAGATGTTTTTTGGGAATGACCAGGAAGTGTTTGGGCGCCTGCGGGCTTATATCCCAGAAGGCGAAGACGTCATCATCTTCATACAGTTTTTTGGCAGGGATCTCGCCGTTGACGATCCTGCAGAAAAGACAGGGGCTGCTCATCCGTTTCTCCTTGTTTTTCTTTTCCAATAAGGTAAAGGACTGATGCAGGATACTGTCCGGGCCTGATTCTGTCAAATGTAAAGCAAAGGCTGCGGACGATGGGAAGGACGAGTCTCCTTGGTGACAGTTAGCGGCTATTCTGGTACTGTTAAAGCGAATTGGACGGCATGGAAAGTGCTGTGCTGAAGACCAGAAAAAGTAATCAAAAAATGAGCGGAAAATCTGCAGAGGACATGCCATGCGTCAGTTTGTTGTTGATGAATTGAGCAAAGAAGAGCAGGATAATCTGGAATCATATCTGAAGCGAACCGTGAAGCCAGGCCCCATGGAAGGAATGTTCTGGCTGCAGGTCCCGGAGGATATGCTCGCGGAAGCCCAGCAGGGGCACGAGAAATGCGGGCCGTTCTTTTTCGGAATCGAGTTGGGGCGTAACCGGTTGATTGTCGAATTTCTGGTCCGGAGCCAGAGCAATTTGCATTGCACCTGCATCAGCTATTGTACTCCGGCTCAACGTCAGTTTTTGCTAGGTTTTCTTGACCGGATGCTTGCGGATGAACATATCAAGGCGTAGAGGTTGATCGTGCGGAAAGCCGTTTTTTTATGGCTGTGCATGGGGATTGTTTTCTGTCTCCGGGCGGAATTGTGTCTGGCCCAAGGCGGGGAGGACCATCCCGAGAAACAGTTTGTCTGTCCGTTTCCGGACACGACAACCGATGTTTTGTCGCTGACCTATGCCCAGATCAAGGAGGATTCTGTCCCGGTTTATGCTCAGCCGCAGGACGAGGCCTCCGGAATTTTGCCGGTCCGGTACTCCCGGAAAGGTTTTATGTGGGTCAGTCTCAGTGACCCGCGCCCGGTGATGGTGGACGGCCAGGGCTGGTACAAGATCAACGAAAAAGAATACATGCGGGAAGACAAGCTCAAGATCGGCAAGCCCTCAGGTTTTCAGGGGGTTATGGTCCCGCAGGATTTCGGCAAGAGATTTGCCTGGATGATTTTCCATACCCGCGTTTCTCCCGGCCCGGGGATGGCTCCGATCGAAGAAGAGGATCCGGCCGTGGTGCCTGCGAGATCCCTGGTCATTATTCATGAGATACGGGAAGTCGATCAACGAAAATGGTGCAGGATCGGCACCGGAGTCTGGGTTCCCTATGGCCGTCTTGCCATGGTGATTCCGAGCAGTCGTCCGGAGGGCGTGGAGGAAGGTGAACGGTGGATAGAAGTGAATCTTACCGAGCAGACTCTGTCCGCCTATGAGGGAGATCAGTTGGTGTTTGCCACTCTGGTTTCTTCCGGAGACGAGAGTTTCCCAACGATCAAGGGATTGTTTCGGATCTGGGCCAAAGTCAGGATCGGAAAAATGAGCGGCGGGGAAGACGATTCGGATCGGTATTATGTAGAAGATGTGCCCTGGCACATGTATTTCTATAAATCATACGGACTGCACACCTCCTACTGGCATGATTTTTTCGGGCTGCCGAATTCCCACGGGTGTGTGAATCTGGCGCCAAAAGACGCCCTGTGGCTGTTTGAGTGGACCAGTCCGAAAAAGAGCAAGGGAAATTGGCAGGAGGCGACCCGATCCGACCCGGGAACCTGGGTCTGGGTGCATGAAACGCCTGTGGCGATGGGGGAGTAAGAGTTTTTTGCGAACAGGTTTGCAGGCGGTTATTGCTGGATGACAACCTCGGTGCCTACGGTGATAACTTTGTATAGCTCTTCGATATCCTTGTTGTGCATGGCCACGCAACCATAGGTCCAGTCCCAGGTTTCGCCGCCGCCATGGATGAAGATCTCGCCGCCCAGAGGGGTGTCCCACGGGGGGATGGATTTTTTGGAGATTCTGTCGATGATCCGGTCGCGGTCCCCCTTTGATATGAGTTTCTGTTCAAGTCCCCGCTCGGCATCTTCAATACTCGGGTAGCTCAGACCCAGCGACAGATAGTATTTGCTGCGCGGGTTTTTGATGCAGACATAATAGCTTCCCTCAGGGGTGCGTTTGTCTCCCTGTTGAAGCTTGTCGCCAACCGGATTCAGACCAAGCTTGACCGGGTAGGTGCGGAGCAGCTTTTCCTCGGAATAGAGGAAAAGCTTTTTTTTGGCTTTTTTGATGACTATTTTCGGGTCTTTCAGGGGGGAAGGAACCGGCAGGCCAGGGTCAGCATCTTCATCCTTTTGCGGAGGTGCGCAAGGAGGAGTCGTTGTCGGGGGGAGTTGAGCAATTTGCGGGGGAGTTTTTGTGGTGCAACCACTGTGCAAAAGGATGAAGGCAAGGCAGATGAGCACGAAAAGAAAAGCGGGATGGGGGAGTGCCCCCAATATTGAACGTCGCGATTTTAAGATCATAGTGTGGAGTCCATCGTAATGTTGATTCGCAGGCACACTTTTGCCCTTCTCCTTGCCGGGAATTCCAAACAAGCGCAAGGAGGTCACTGTACATATCGGCAACAACCATAAAAAATAATACGATATTTGCGGTTAAAATGCACAGAAAAACCCGGTTTTTTACACAAAAAAAATCCCCGGCCAGTTCAGCCGGGGATTTTTTTAATCAGCGTCAACGGAAAAAATTTTGCTTACCACCAGCAGATGGTCTGGTCTACAGAGAAAACCTTGTCCACCAATGCGCTGTAATCCGGGCTCTCAACATTGAGATTAAACGCTTCGGCCTCACGACCCTCGGAGACGATTTCCACCAGCTTCTTGGTGTCGTCATTGGGCTCAGAACGATATACATTCAAGAGTTTCATTGGAACACTCCTTGTTGTTGGTTGGTCAAAAAATATCTATCTTAGCTCTTGTCGGAGCGCATGATGCCATAAGGAATAACGAAATCGAGGTCGCGCAACTGTTTGCCGATCTCCTCAAGGGAGATCTTGACCATGCCGATATTTTCGACGTTGGCGTCCTCGGTGGTGAACACTTCGCCTTCCATATCACGGATCCAGTCGATGTTTTCCTTGTGGTAGTCGCTTACGTCGACCAATTCGTTGTTCATGACATAGGCATACGCATACATGTTCTCGACGGCCAAGCCCAGGGCGGAGCGGATACCGTCCAGGGTGTACTCCTTGTTTACCAGCAGAAAGCCTACTTTCTTGGACATGGTTTTCTCCTTATAATGTCAGGTAGCATTCGTAGTCTTCAATAATCGCGCCATGCTGGCCCTGGGTGGCCATGTCCTTGGCTTCGAGTCCCTTGGGAACGTCGCCGATCGGATCGTAGCCACACTTCTTGTAGCTGTCCGCGCAGATGGATACTTCATCCGCCAGTTCGCAGAGTGAAGG
>JAHJTI010000034.1 GCA_018829945.1 Pseudomonadota bacterium
GGGTGACACCGGTCATCCTCAGCGACCAGACCGACTGGCTCGACCGCCTCAATCAGCGGCAATCTTTTTTTCATGAGTTCATCCGAGTTTTCAACAGCTATCATCTCGGAAAGACCAAACGCGAGCCAAGCCTGTTCACCGACATCCTCACGATCCTGCAGGTCGAAGCCGGGCAAACCCTTTTTGTCGACGACAATCCCGGCCACATTGACAGGGCAACAGCCCTTGGCCTGCAAACCCATCTGTTCCGGAACGAAGAGCTGTTTTTTGCAGACCTTGCCCGACGCGGGCTTGCCTGAATCCGCCCTGAAATATCTGACAAGAGGAAACGACGCCATGCTGGATCATAAAAAACTTGCCGTCATCCATATTGTCAAAAAGGAGTTGGAGATAAGCGACCAAGAATACCGCGACACCATGGAAAAAATCACGGGAGTCCGCTCGGCCAAGGATCTGGACGAACCAGGCTTTCAAAGGCTCATGCGCTATTTTGCCAGAAGCCGGCATTATCGGTCCAGCCGGGAAGGCATTACCTTCCGGCAGAGGATGTACATCAAGCATCTTCTAGAAGATCTTGCCTGGGACGCAACGCATTGCGCCAATTTTTTAAAAAAATATTACAAGACATCCGAAATCAATACCCTTTCAAAAAAAGAGGCCAGCAAGGTGATCGAATCACTGAAACATATTCTGGCCGGACGGTAACGATACGGAGAAGAGGACTACAATGACAACATTCAGAAATGAATGGGACCTGAGCATGGCCCTGCAGGTGATGCACAGCGAAAACGTGGACGCAAAAATCTGGGCGGAGGCGGTAAAATGGCTGTTTCTCTTTGGCCCTCCGGCAATCCGGGAGATGATCAGCCAAGCTTCAAGCGCGGCCACCGGCGAGTTTTTTCCGGAGCTTTCCCCCATCGGGTACACCGATCAGGGGGAGCCGCTATACAACATCAAGAAACTTGCGGAAAGCCTGGGGATGAGTGAAGAGGAGGCCTTGACCAAGATGGCGGAACTGGAAAGGGAGCACGACATCCGGAGTCTTTACGACGAACCGGAGGCGCATACAATCCAATAGGCGAACTACAGCATCAGCCCGCCGGATCGCCGTCTATCCTTTACGAAGGCCCGGTCCAGGGAAAGCATGCCGCCGCCGCGGAAAACAAGGGCCAGGGCGATGCCCAGCACCAGGATGTGGTATTCATATCCCTCTCCCTGCTGCTGCCCGAACCAGTTCATGAAAAAACCATGCTGCAGATGGTTCATTTTAAGGCAGATGGCAATGGCCGTGCCGATAGCAAGGGCCCAAACCCTGGTACAAAGACCGAGCACCAGCAAAACCGAACCGCCGAACTCGGAAACCATCAAGAGAATAATGGCCCAGAACGGAAAGCCCATGGCGGAAAAAGCCGTGACCGTAGCGCTGTAACCCGCCCCCCCGAACCAGCCGAGGACTTTCTGCGCACCGTGAGGGAAAATCACCACCCCGAGAGCCAGACGGATCAAGAGTTGAGCAGGGCTGTTATCTGTCGCTACCAGGGCTTTAAACATCAGAAACCTCTCATGAAAATCAGTTACAGACCCAATGCCCTGGCTGCCTTTTGCAGACAGCTCCCGCTCACGAATCCGGACACCGGCACAAATTATGAATATATCCGCTCCGGAGAGGAATTTCCAGTTGAAAAGCAGGGGACTGCTTCAACAAACAAGCTTTTTTCATACAATGGGCATGGCGTTTTATTATTTTTTCAGGTAATAAATAAAAGATTCCTGCAGCGACCGAAATGACAGCGGCCGACTTGTCTCGTCAGGGTTGCACCTCCGCCTTCCGGGCCAAAAAACATCAACAATCCGGCGGTTGTTTTATGCCGATGTTGACAGTGTAAAATACGAGGAGAGAACATTGAACGCCCAATTCCGTAGTTTTTGCCTGGTTTCCACCATCCTTCTTTTTCTCGTCGCCGGATGCGGCACAAAAGAAGCCACCGTCGCCCCCGCAGGGGAAGGAACCAAAATCACCGGGGCGGAATTGATCGACCTGCTCTCAGGAAACACCATTTCCATTCATGAATACGGCGACACCGCAATCATTGAAATGTATGACAATGGAAAAATGTACGCCGTAAAAAGCAAAACCGAGAAAAATGACGGGAAATGGTCAACGGAAAATGACAAGCTCTGCCTTAAGTTCAAACGCTGGGGCTTTGGCGACGAGATCTGCTACGATGTGTTTCGCAAGGGAGAACAGTACAACCTGTATACCGAAAGCGGCATAAAATCGAGCTACTTCACCATCACGCCAGGCGTCAAGCGTGGACCGCAGGGGAAAAACGCAGGTTCCGAGAGAAAGCCAAGCACACGGGCCACTGCCACAACTTCCCCCGATGTGATGGTGGAACAGCCCGCAGCGCCGCCGGTATCTACCCCCTCAATCCAGGAGACCTACCAGACTTCCACCCCACAGGCAGCCAGCCGGGATCTGGGCATGATCTATCGCGGCATGAGCCAGAACTGTCCGGGCTGCAATCTGCAGGGTGCCAACCTGGCGGAAGCCAGCCTGATGCGGGCCAACCTGGCCGGGGCCAATCTGAGCAACGCCAACCTCGTCAAGGCCAACCTCAAATGGGCCAATATGAAAGGCGCCAACCTGACAAGCGCGGATCTTTCAGGCGCCAATCTGGCCGGGGCCGACCTGGCCGGAGCCAATCTTGAGCGGGCCGACCTCACCGGGGCCAACCTCGAACAGACCAACCTCCGGGGCGCCACAATCAACGGCGCCATCGGTCTTGACCTGAAAAAAGCCATCAGGTAAACGTCAGCATCATCACCTTGCCCGAAGAACTCCTCTTCGGGCAGTTGCGACAAAACAGCGGTGGTCGTCTGTTCTCTCTGCCCAAAACAACTGCCATCTTAGTCCGGGCCTTCTTTGCACCATGAAGGCCCGGACTTACTTTTCCTGCCTCCACATGCCCGTTCTTACCTGGTAGAAGTCTTTATCGTCCCGGCTTTCCCTCTTCGCCCTTCGGAGACGAACCGTTTTCAGGCAACGATCTGTGGGCTTCGCTCAGGATGTCCATCCGGGGATTGTAGAGTTCGGTCCGGATCTCCATGATCCCAAGAATGGTATGGAACAGGTTGTCCTGGGAGTACTTTCGGCCAGCCTGCTCTCTGAGAATCTTCCGGTCGATGCCGAATCCCGCGCCAAACCAGGTAATGGCCGCGATATGCTTTTGGGTCTCCGGCGCCATCACATAGGGCATGCCATGCAGATATACCCCGAACTCGCCGAGGGACTCGCCATGGTCGCTCATATAGACCATGGCCGTTTCGAAACGTTTGTCGTTCTGCTTGAGCAGACCGATGACCTTGCTCAAAAAATAATCGGTGTAGAGGATGGCGTTGTCGTAGGCATTGCCTATTTCCTCCGAGCTGCACTGGTCGAGCTGATTACTTTTACAGGCCGGAGTAAAGCGCTCAAAAGCCTGAGGATATCTCTTGTAATAGGCTGGCCCGTGATTGCCCATCTGATGGAGAACGATCAGGATATCCCCGCTCTTATGCGCATCAATGTAGTTCTGTAAACCGACCAGCATACCCTCGTCCCGGCCTTCTGCTTCGAAGATCGTATTCCGGGCAGGGTCCTGATAATCCTCATAGGGAACGCGCAGGGCCACTCCCTTGGAGTCCGAGTTGTTGTCCCGCCAGAGGACGTTTACCCCGGCCCGCTGGGCGATATCGAGAACGTTTTCCCGCTCCTTGGCCTTTTTACTGCTGAACCCGGCCCGGGTCAGATTGGAAAACATGCACGGAACCGAGGTGGCGGTTGAGGTGTCGCAGGAATGCATATCCGAGTAAAAAATCACATCCTCCCGGCTGAGCAGCGGATTAGTTTCCCGTCCATAGCCGTTTAAAGAAAAACGATCAGCCCTGGCCGCCTCGCCCACCACCAGAATAATCAACTCCCGATCCGTATCCGTATCCGGAATCTTGGCATCGGTGCCGATGGCCTGCACTGTCACCGCGGAAGTGGCAAGGTTCTTCTTCACATATTTATGCACCGAATAGATAGCGTAGGTTGGATTTGTATAATAGCGCAATTCCTGATGCTCCCGGAAGAAGGAGGCATAAAACCGACTGAAGAGAAACA
>JAHJTI010000035.1 GCA_018829945.1 Pseudomonadota bacterium
AACTGAATAAAGGTCGGCACCAGAGCAATGGCGATGGAAAAAAGGCTGACGGCGCTGAGCAGGGCGAAAAAATCGGAAGAAGTCACTTCTATTACTCCTGTGTGAGCCAAGGAAATGTATAAAACATCGTGTTTATATAATAGAAGGCTTTCCTCGGTGCCGCAAGGGGAAAACCATTGGCAGTATAAAACAGCTCATGGAATTTATAATTTAGATCGGCAGCGCAAAGGTAGCCTGCAGCTTGCCGTCTCGGACCTGTACCTTCTGCAGGGCAAAGGCTGCGGTGACTTCTTTAAGGTTTCTTCCCTTGAGTTCGTAGATTGGGTGCTTGGCGAGTTCCTGTCGGGCGGTGGATTCGATTGCCGATCGGGCCTTGCCTTCCAGCTCCGGGATGAGGCCCGGCAGTTCCAGCCGCGTCACCGATGCCTGATCAAGGTAGAAGGCCTTTGTTCCCGGATCGTAACGCGGAACAGCCGTTGCCAGAAGATACCCGGTTATCGGTTTCAGCAGGGGAACGTTTATCTCGACCAGCATATTGATCCCGATATGGTCTGCGCCCTCCGGCAGGAAAATTTTGGGATCGCTGAGCACGACATGTACGATAAGCCAGCTTTTCTTGAGAGGAAAATGAGGAGCAATACGCTCCTGTATTTCATCGGGACTCAGGGTCACCACCACTTCGCGTGGATTGCAGCCGACAACCGTTGCAAGAACAATGATAGTCAGCAGTAGCCATTTTATTGATCCGGACATGAATGCGAATTCCTTAACTGTTCAGTTGCGCATCAAAACGATTCGGTTCCCTGCCGCTTTGCGCCAACCAGATGATCAGCACGATCCAGCCGATAATCGGAAGGAGCCACAGGAGTTGAAACCATCCGCTTCTGTTCGTGTCATGCAGCCTTCGCGCTCCCACGGCCAAACCGGGTAAGAGTGTTCCCAGGGAAAAGAGCGCTGATGCCGATTCGCCGAGGATGTTTGCGGCCAATGAGGCCAGAATGACAAAAAGGGTCCACCACCAGAATTCAGGCTTCGAGGCACGCCCATTGAAATCGGCGTATTTGGAAAAACAAACGCGGATTGATTCACCGAAGGTCATAGAATGTTCCATATTTTATGGGTGCCGAAACAGGGGGGGCCGGTGATAAAAAAAATCAGCTCCTGCTGATGGAAGATGACAACGATCCCGGCTGCTCAAGAACAGGGGCCGCAACTGTCTGAGGCGTCATCTCCTCGTTTGGCGACGTTTCTGGCCTGGCATGAAAGATGGTTTCAGCCGATGCCAGACGTCGGTACAAATTGATATTTCTGAGGCGGGGAAACCATTCGATCAAAAATATCGCCAGGGACTCCCACAAAGAAACCCAGGCGGCGACAGTGAGACCCTCGGCAAATACGTTGGCGACAACGGTGCGTTCTTCGCCAAGCAATTGATTGACCCAGACCGCGAGAAAAAGGATGGAAACGCCGATACAAAAAAGAACAAGCGATCTGCGCACCATCTGGCTGATTTTTTGCCGTTCAACCTCCGCGAGGTAGATGAAGAAATTGTTCACACTCCGTCTGATTCGGGAAATCCTGGCGTCATCCGGAGGATTGCTCAGCGCGAAGCTGATTGTGAATGGTTCACGGCCCAGTTCTCTGGCGCAGTCGATGAGATAATCGACAAGGTTCTGGTCGAGATCCCTTCGGTTGTAAGGGGCATTCCTGTCAAAATCACTGTAAAGATCCTCTGCCTTTTCTGCAGCGACATCAATGAGGATGCTACCGTAAGGGGTGCGTTCATACCGGCTGAGAACGTCTTTTTTCATTTGTGGTCACCAAACTGCTAAGGCAAGGAGTCCCGACAGGAAAAGAGATTCTCATCCCTGTCGGGGTAGTGTCTTTGATTATTTCATGCTGATAAATCATATTCCCTTTTTCTCAAACCAGAAAAACAGGGCGACGACTCCCCCGCCAAACAGGGGCACGATGAGCCAGGGTGAAATACCGAAGGCCTCGGACAAGCCGATTTTACCGAAATCTTTCCAGGCCAGGACGGTTTCGCTGAAAAAGGGATACAGCTCCGCGTAGAGGGCAGCTCCGGAGATCATGCCCAGAACGGCAAAGGCGGCATGCCATCTTCCTTCCCCCAAAGCGCCGATCGAAGTGCCCGGACAAAAGCCCATCACCGCCCAACCCATGCCGAACAACGCGCCGCCAAGCACCACAGCGCCGACATTCATGGGTTTGTGGCTCAGGGTGATGATTCCCATGTCCGAAAGAATCAGGATTCCCACCATCCCCACGAAGACTGCGGAGAGCATAAATTTGACTATGGTCATATCCTTGAACAGCAAAGCCCCGACCTGCTTTTCAAAGCGAAGGACACGTCCTTTCTGAAGAAGAAATCCGAAGAGTATGCCGGTGATAAGTCCCAACAATTGATCAGTGCTCATGCGTTACGTCCTCCATAAATCATGCGGGCGACGAGAATACCGGCGCCGAAGAACATGGCCAAAGCCACCAGCGAACTGGCAGACAACTGCATCATGCCGCTGAGTCCATGACCGCTCGGGCAGCCATCAGCCATCCGGGCGCCGACCATGGCGACAACCCCACCACCAAAGGCGCCTATGGCCCGGGTGCCGATGCATGAGCCGAATCGCTTCTCCCATATGGGCGGGACGCTTTCCAGTTTAAAGCTTTTGTCGGTAACGGAAGAAATCAGGGCCCCTGCAAAAATACCGAGAACCAGCATGAACTGCCAGTCCACCTTAACCTTTGTTTTCACGAAGTATTCATTTGCCGCGACATGATCCGGGCCAACCGTTTGCTCAATAATGCCTGCTGCGCGGACAAAGGTGGTGGAAGCGCCGAGATAGCTGGTTTTTCCAAGCCATTGGGTGGTTGCATAAGCAGAAGCAATAGCCAGAAGCCCTAACAGGGCTCCGGCAAGGTAGGGGTTCCAGCCGTTATCGTCCGTTTTCCATCTCATCGGGTATTATTCCTCCATGCTATGATTAGTCTTCTCGTGGGCTCAGTTACAGCACACGTTTTTTTGACATTCAGCCCAGTTTCGAGGTGCAGTGGGGACAGCGGGTGGCTTTGATCGCCATGGTGGAACAACAATGCGGACATTCTTTTGTGGTCGGTTCTGCCGCTTGCGGGGATTCCTTGAGTTGCTCAAGTCGGTTGATACCCTTTATTAACATGAAAACCGCGAAGGCGACAATGAGGAAACTGATGACCGCGTTGATAAAAAGTCCATAGCTGATCGTGACCGCCCCAGCGGATTGCGCGTTGGCCAGGGTCGCATAGGGTCCGCCAGTCGCTCCTTCTTTCAAGGTTATGAAGAGATCGGAAAAATCAACGCCGCCCAGCAGCAAGCCGATGGGCGGCATGATCACGTCGGAGACAAGACTTTTCACGATTGTGCCGAATGCGCCGCCGATGATGATGCCGACCGCCATGTCAACCACATTGCCCCGCATGGCAAACTCCTTGAATTCCTTCAGCATGGCTTTTTCTCCTTGGGCTATGGGTTGCAAAGCGATTGCGCAGGGCTATTCATGCAGGGGCAGGAAGCGCTTGGCAGATGATCGTTTGTGTGGGTGTTTGTGTTGATAATCGGAGTGGTTTTGTACAGTATGGCTTCGGGAATTGCCCGAGTCAAGAGCGTTACTTCATTTTTGATTTGAGCGCGATCTCTTCCCCCGCAATCATGAACCTTCCGTGGCCGCGATGGTGTATGGTCCGTACCTCTTTTACCGTCGGATCGATCCAGGCTTTGAGGACTTCCAGGATAAAGAAACAGTAAAGATCAACCATGCTGCTGTCGGCCACCCGGCATTCGAGGTTTGCATAACATTCCTCGATGAGGGGTGCGCCCACATGCGTTGCCGGCTTGGGGGTGAGGCCGAACTTGTTGAACTTGTCCGTGTCAGTGCCCGAGGTGTTTCCGCATCCCACCACTTTTTCCGCGATATCGACGGTGGGGATGTTGATCACGCATTCACCGGTTGCCTGCAATAGGTCAAAGGAGTGGTTGCGATTGCTGATAACGCATCCCACCAGAGGCGGTTCAAACTCAAGCATGGTATGCCACGACATGGCCATGATGTTGGGGCGCGTTTTACCGACAGTGGTGACCAGCACCACCGGCCCCGGTTCGAGTAAGGTGTAGACTTTGGAAAGCGGAAAGGATTTTTTGGCCATAACTGGATCCCCTTCAGCCACGTGATCTGTCAGCCCTTTTTGAACAGTTTGTAGATGGCGGAAAAATCTTCCTGGGCGATGCCCTCTTCAAAGGTTCTCCCGTACAGCTCTTTTACCACTGCGCCGGTGAAAAGCGATTTTTTCTCTTCGTAGGCCAGATCCTGGAGGCAATGAAGATCCTTGTAGATCAGGGCGCTGGAAAAATGGGTGGAGAAATCTTCCTGGAGCAATTTGTTCCTCTTTGCATTGAGAACCAGGGAGTTGCCGCCGCCCACGGAGAGGATTTCCAGGATTTCCGCTTTTTCAAGACCGATGGTTTCCCCGAGTGAGAGCGCTTCGGCTATGGTGGCCATGAAGCTGCCCAGAGTCAGGTTGTTGATCAGCTTCATCTTGGTGGCCAACCCCGGCTCCTTCAGAAAGAAAATATTCTTGCCGATGTTTTCCAGCACCGGCTTGACCTTTTCGTATCCAGCTTCTTTGCCGCTGACCAAAACGGTGAGTGCTCCCTGGGAAGCAGGCACTACGCTGCCAAGAACCGGGGCTTCAAGATAGGTCCCGCCGCTTTTCGCGCACAATGCATGAAAAAGCGGCACTTCCTTGAAATGGTTGGTGGAGAGATCCACGACAACCTTGTTGGAAAGGTCGGTGGACAACAGCCCGTCTTCCTGGCTGAGAATAGCCTGGACCGCAGCGCTGTCGAACATGCAGACAAAGATGATCTCTGTCTGCTCCGCCACCGCCCGTGGTGAGGGAGCGACTTCGACCTGCAGCCCCTCGGCTTTGGCGGGGGTTCGGTTCCAGACCGTGAGGGTGTGGCCGCAGTCCAGAAGCCTTCCCGCAATGGCTTTGCCTAGGTGTCCAAGTCCGATAAATCCTACATGCATTTTTTTACCTCGGGGATTGGTTGTTTGGGGGAGAGCGCAGAGGCCACCCGTGCGTGTCAGTGTGTCGGTTGACGGCCTGTTAAGATCGGAATTCAGTTGGCTGACTTATTATAACGTATAATCTGCCATTAGAAACGGGAATCGTTTTCGCAGGGAATCCCATCGTTATCGCCATCCATTTTGGTGTTTGGGCAGTTCTGAATAAAGAATTCAGCCTCCGCCCGAGACGTCATTTGACTGCAATGCTGCCTGCCATCACAAGTAAACGACTCGTTGCCTGAAGGGTGTTGAGAGCTTTTGGCTGCTGTGGGTGTACCTTCAGCACCCATATAGGCATTTATTGGCTCAATATCGTTATGATAAATGGACCAACCTATTGCGAGGACAACGGCAAATAATAGTATTTTCTTCATAGATGAGATGTATTTGAATGCGAAGTTCTCAAGATTGATCTCAGCGGCAGCGATGAACCGCACGTTGGCGCGATTTGTTCGACCTTAGCTCTCGTAATAAAGGGCACAACACTCCACCTTTCCTGCATCGTCGAAGCGTATTCCTTCTTTCTCCAGCAAGGCCCGCTTCATGTCGAGTCCGCCCTGGTAGCCTCCAAGGGTTCGATCGCTACGTATGGCCCGGTGGCAGGGGACGATGAGGGGAAACGGGTTGTTTGCCAGGGCATTGCCTACTGCCCTCGCGCCATTTCTTTTCTCCAGATGTCCGGCGATGAGCTGATAGGTGCTGACGCTCCCCCGGGGAATCCGGTGCTCGGCACGCAGAACACGCTGCTGAAACGCACCGCACAAGGTTAAGTCGGCAAGATCAAGCGAGAAGTCGATAGCCTCTCCAGCAAGCAACCCCTTGATGCCGACAGCTACATCTTCGATCTCTGCACAGGAGGATGCCTGTGAATCGGGGTAAAGCTTGGACGCCTGATCTTCCGCGGATAACCCGGGCGTTGAGAGTAAGACCCGGACGATCTTTGGCTTCTGATTGACTG
>JAHJTI010000347.1 GCA_018829945.1 Pseudomonadota bacterium
TGGGCCGCCCGCTCAGCAACATGTTTTTGATATGCCTCAAGCATGGGAACTACCTCCTTGCACAATAAGAAACCGGGTTGGTCCGGTAATTTTTTTCAAACCAGATTCGTAACATAGAAAAAGAACGTAAGCCGCGAACCGTAACTGTTCAGCAGCGCCGCAGATGCGCGAAAGAGGCCTACGAACTATAGCTAATCTATGTGAGCAGGCCGATGACAGCTAAGCGAGTACAACGAGACTGCGAAGCAGATGCGGTGCTGCTGGACAGTTACCAGATTCGTACCCTTGCCGGGCGCGACCTGTCAAGCAGAACCTGAGGCCGGAGTCGAGACAAAAAAAGGCGGCACCGCCGTTGGGCAGTGCCGCCTCATCGTGAACAGGAGCGAAGTAAACTCAGTGGCCGCCGGCCATGGCCTCCGTCGCCCGCTTGGGATTCGCTTCGGTCTTCTTAAGAATTTCACCGGTCTTGGCCTGGGGCAGCCAGTTGATTTTGCCGGTTCCCACATCGTAAATAGCGCCGACCACCTTGACCTTGCCGCTTTTCACCAACGCCCGGGTCGCCGGACTGCTCAGGAAGAGATCTTCGATACCCTGCCAGACATTCTCCTCAATGCCGTAGGGGATGACGTCCTTGCCTTTGGCTTGCGGGTTCTGGGCCATGGCGCGTTTTACCGCCGGAGCGATATTGTCGACCAGGGGCGGAATGTTGCGCTCCAGGGCATGGCCATGACCCTGAATCGCATCGGTGACCGCGGTGACCGCGCCGCACTGGGTATGGCCGAGCACCACCAGAACCGGGGTATTGACATGGGCCAGGCCGTACTCGATGGAGCCGGCCTCATCCACATCCACCACGTTTCCGGCAACCCGGATGACAAAGATATCCATGATGCCCGCATCAAAGATGCGCTCGACCGGTACCCGGGAATCCGAGCAGGTGATCACGGTGGCATAGGCATAGTCGCCCTGGTTTTCCTTGCCGGCCAGTATAAGGCGGGCGCTGTCGCTGTGCGGGTGATTGGTTTTTCCTTCGACAAAACGGGTATTGCCATCCTTCAGCTTGGTGATGGCCGCGTCAGGACTCGGCTTGGCAATTTTGGCGCCGCTCCCGCTACTCAGGGCGGGGGAGGCGGTAAGCAGCAGACAACCGGCAACTGCGGCGATACGGAACAGTTTCTTCATATTTTTCTCCTTCTCTTGCTTCAGGTACATTTTACTCATTTCGCAACGAGCTCCAATAATCCCCTTTTTTCTGACACCATGGTGGAGCCTTGTCAAGACAAAAAATAAACAAAATCAATATGATGGGCACTTTTACCCAGACAAAAAAAGCGCCCGGAGCATGTCACTCAGGGCGCATTGTAAGGTGCTTTTGGTACGAAAAATTACGGTGTCATCAGCCGTTCGATATCCTCGCCGGTTATGGTTTCCTTTTCAAGCAGGGCTTTGGCCATGGCCTCCATGATCGGCCGATTCTCGGTAAGCAGCCGGGTCGCCGTCTCCCTGGCCTCGGTCACCAACCCGGTCACGGCCTGGTCGATGCGCACCGCGGTTTCCCCGCTGTAAGCCTGCCTTGCCCGTCCGGTTTCGTCAGGGCCGCCGAAGTTCATGGGCCCGATGGTATCGCTCATTCCCCACTCGCAAACCATCTTCCGGGCAATATTTGAGGCCCGTTCGATATCGTTGCCCGCCCCGGTGGTGACATCGCCGAAAACGATTTCTTCCGCCACCCGGCCGCCCAGGAGAATACAGAGGTTGTTCATCAGCCACGACCGGGACTGCGAGTGCTTCTCGTCGGTGGGCAGTTGCATGGTCAAGCCCAGGGCCCGACCCCGCGGGATGATGGTCACTTTGTGCACCGGATCGGTGCCGGGCAGCAGACGGGCGACCAAAGCATGCCCTGCCTCATGGTAGGCGGTGAGTTCCTTGTCCTTGGCGGTCAAGATCATGCTGGTGCGCTCCGCCCCCATCATCACCTTGTCCTTGGCCTTTTCCATGAGGGCCATGGAGATTCTGCCCACCTCAAAGCGGGCCGCCATCAGGGCTGCCTCATTGACCATATTGGCCAGCTCGGCCCCGGAGAACCCCGGAGTGCCCTTGGCGATAACGGACATATCCACATCGGTATCCAGCTGGACCTTTGCGGCATGGACATTGAGAATCTTCTCCCTGCCACGCACATCGGGCAGGGGCACGATGATCTGCCGGTCGAACCGTCCCGGCCGCTTGAGGGCCGGATCGAGAATATCGGGACGGTTGGTGGCTGCGATGATGATGACTCCGGCATTGGCCTCAAAACCGTCCATCTCGACCAGCAACTGATTCAGGGTCTGCTCGCGCTCGTCGTTGCCGCCGCCGGCCCCGACTCCGCGCTGTCTGCCCACCGCATCGATTTCATCGATAAAGACAATGCAGGGCGCCTTTTTCTTGGCCTCCTTGAACAAATCCCGCACCCGGCTGGCGCCGACGCCCACATACATCTCGACAAAATCCAA
>JAHJTI010000333.1 GCA_018829945.1 Pseudomonadota bacterium
AACAATATCCTTGAGCAACCCTTCCTGATCCTTGCGCGCTGCGGAACTGGCGCCGGTATCCACGGACAGGTCAACCACCACACAATTTTTTTCAAGATACTTGAAGAGCTTCTTGCGCTTATCCGCCGCCTCGGCTATCAGAATAAGGGTGTTTCCCGCCGGAATTCCCGCCTCCAAAGCCGCCATCAGCAGCTCCGCTCCATCGCTTTTTGGCGGGGTCGCCGAGCCGGTGCCCGCACCGGCCGCACATGCTTCCTGCACCCAGGCAAGATCGTCGGGCTTGGCAAAACCGAACAGCTCCTGCCAGCGGCCGGGCGCACAGGCAGCCATTTCCTCTTTCTCCCAATCAGCCGGAGCAAGATCACCCAAGGCCAGCATCTGTGCCAGATACCGAAAAGCCTTTTTCGGCTCTTTGCCGCCCCAACTCTTACGCGCCTTGTCCCAGAGGGCGCCGGCCACGACCTTGGAATAAAGAATCTGGGAATCCATAACCCGAAAAACCTGCCGACCGCCGAACAGGCTGTAGGTTTTGAGCATATTGACGGTGGCGCCCACCTCTTCCTGGTCGCCATCAATGGTCTTCAGGCTATTCAGGCGGTGGGCCTCATCGGGCAGCAGACGGCAGACCAGGTTATTGGCGATCTCCTGGCAGAGATACCGTTCGCCAAAGAGCAGATACACAGGTGATGTTTCCCCGCGCTCCACACCCTTGAACAACGTCTGCACTTCCTGTCGTTTATAAACCGCCATTGCTTTCCTTAAAACGTTCCTGACTCTCTGCCGGGCCGAACACGCTTCCTGTTGACTGGCCAAAGCCTAGTTGCTACTCTCTTAGTAAGTAATGTGTCTCGTTGCCCTTGTCACTGAAAAAATCCCGGAAAAACCCGGCAACCTCCATCAACACACCATTCTTGAAAAGATTGATATGACACAACCCGGCTCTGAAAAAACAGGCGTGCTCCTCGGCGGCTCGGGACTGATCGGCGGCTCCCTGGTCTACTACTTTAAAACCCAGGCCGAAGGAAGGATCAATGTCCTGGCCCCCAACAGCAAAAAGCTCAGTCTGCGTGACCCGAACGACATCCGCCGTTATTTTGAAAAGGCCAAGCCCGCCTTTATCATCAACTGCGCCATTGCCGCCATTGACAGCGACCCGCAGCTTGCCTACGAGATCAACTATCTGGGCACGGTTTACCTGGCCAAAGCCGCCCAGGAGCTGGGCATCCCCTATATTCATCTGAGCTCCGCCGCAGTCATGCCCACAGGCCTGAATCTTGACGAGGAAAACCGCCTGTCACTGGTGCCGGACCTGCACAACTACACCAAAGCCAAGCTCATGGCCGAGCTGACCCTCGAACATCTGCGCGAGACCAGGGGACTTGATTACACCACGATTCGGCTGGGTATTGTCTATGGCGCCCACGATCACAAAATCCAGGGCTTTCACCGGCTGTTTTTCGCCATCGTCGACCGGTCCATGCCGGTGCTGTTCACCAGGGAAAATGCTCTGCACTCCTATTCCAACGCCGGGAAACTCCCCTATTTCGTGGCGCATGCCCTGGAAAACCGAGCGGAATTTTCCGGCCAGACATACAACTTCGTCGACCCAAACCCCGTTTCCTTGAGCCAGCTCATCCTCACCATCAAGTCCTATCTTGAGCTGAAAACTCCACGGGAGATCTACCTGCCTTTCCCTGTGGCACATTTCGGCATGGGAATCATGACCCGGCTGGTACGGCTGATAACCCGGCTTGGTATCGAAGCGCGCATGCCGGCCGAGTTGATGTTTTTGCAGAATTTCTACGAGACCCAGACATTGTCCGCTGCGAAATTACAGAATTCAAGCTTCATGGACCCGAACCCGGAAGCGACGATATTCACCGAACTCCCTGTTCTTATTCAATATTACGTGACACGTTGGGAGCATTTGAACCTGATTGAACCGTTCAACAAGGAATTTTTTGACCCCCGCCGGCGGGCTGAGGAATTTCTTCACCTTCCGGACCAGCTTCTGCAGGAAATCCACGAAGAAAGCGATCTTCCCTTTCTCAAGCAATGCGCCCTGGTTGACCGGACCCCGGAAGGGGGCTGACTAATTTCCCTACCGGGAAGATGCCGCAAGAAATGATTTTATCCCGGTCGGAATCTCTCAGAGGCTCAGAACCCACTCCGATCCCAGCTTCCGGAGCGCCTTGTGGTTGGTGAGGTCAAGATGCAGCGGGGTAACGGAAACATATCCTGCTATAATCGCCTGGGCATCGGTGTCTTCGCCCTCATCCCAAAAGGGAGTGCCGCCGCCGATCCAGTAATGCTGCCTGCCCCAGGGATCAAGGGTTTCCTTGATGGCGCCGTCATAGACCCGCCGCCCCTGCCGAGTGAAACGCACCCCCAGTATTTCTCCGGGCTCGCGGTTGGGAACATTGACGTTAAGAAGGGTATCCTTGGGCAAACCCTTTTCGAGGATGGTCCGGGCCAACTTGGCGGCAAAAGCGGCTGCGGTTTCAAAGGAAAAGGGATCTTCCCCGGCCAGGGAAACCGCCAGGGATGGCACGCCGAGCATGGTGCCTTCCACCGCGGCGGAGACCGTGCCGGAGTAACTGACATCGTCTCCCAGATTCGGTCCGGGATTGATGCCGGAAACAACCAGCTGGGGTTTGCGGCTAAGAATCTTGCCCAAGGCAAGGGTCACGCAGTCGGTGGGGGTGCCGTCGACGGAATAGCAATTCCCGCCCAGCTCTTTCACCCGCAGAGGCCGTGTCATGGTGAGCGAATGGCTGGCCGCGCTGTTGTCCTGATCCGGAGCGACAATCACGGTTCGGCCAATAGATTGCAAAGCCTGGGCGAGAATGGCAAGCCCCGGGGCGCGAACCCCGTCATCGTTGGTCACAAGTATCAATGGCGTCATTTTTTTCCTCATGGCATCAGCTTTCAATCTAGTCATATTTGCAAAAAATCGGGA
>JAHJTI010000036.1 GCA_018829945.1 Pseudomonadota bacterium
AGGGCCGCCATGGTCAGCGGGCTGATGAACCGGCAGGCAGACTCGGTCATGACCACGGTGACCTGAGAGCCTTCGCGGCGCAGGGCACGAACCCAGTCTGCCACTTTGTACGCGGCGATGCTTCCGGTAATCCCGAGAAGGATTTTTTTGTCGGTGAGAAGAGGCATGGTGTTCGCGTTGCCTGAATCCTTACAGTCCGGAACCAAAGGGGTTGGACTGCTGCATGGTACCGGATTTTCCTCCGGTGGTATCTTCCGCGACATAGATGGAGACATTCGTCTTCATGAGCAGCTTGTCCTCGCTTAAGAGAATGGTGCAAGTCTTGTTCGGTTTGACAAAGGCGAGAAGGATATTTTTGTATTTGGCGGAACCGGCGAGCTTCCAGCCGTTTTTAGGCATGTTGTTTGAAAAAAAATCAGACAATGAAGAGATGTCGACCCGGCCGGAATACTGCAAAACTCCGCCAGCAAACGAGTCGGTCCGGACGAGCATGCTTTTTTCCCGATCCCAGGAAAGTTCGCTGGGAAGCATCAGGTCGGAAAATTCATTGGCCCGATAGGGCGGAGTATCCATGGAAGATGTGGCAAAGGGGTCTGGGGCAAGACCAGGGTCGCTGGTGCCGCCCAACCCCAGTTCGGCGCAGCCGCTGAGGACGACAAGACTGGTAAGCGCAAGTACGGTGGACAAAAGCACAGTGTGAAACGGTTTGCATGAAATGGTCATGGAGGGCCTCCTGGGTAAAGGTGTAGAATACAATTCGGTTATAACTCTTTGACGATGAATTCCGCCAATGGTTTTCGCTGTGATTTTTGGTCGCGACGGCTGGGGTGGCCGAGGGCGATGACCGCCATCAGATCGAGATTCGCCGGCAGATCCAGAATTCGGCCGACGCTCCCCTTGTTTTTAAGAATCTGACCGAGCCAGACGGCGCCAAGGCCAAGGGCTTCGGCTGCCAGCAGCATGTTCTGGATGCAGGCCCCGGCTGACTGCGCGTCTTTCATCGCATCATACATGGACTCTTTTTCCAGATATACCGCGATCAGGGCAGGAGCTGCGAGGACAATATGACCATAATGGGTCTGCTCGGCCAAAAGCGCGCGCGTTGTTGCATCCGTAACAATTACAAAACGCCAGGGTTGATTGCTCAGGCCGGAAGGCGCCCAGACCCCGGCCTGGATAATTTTGTGGAGCGCTGTGATATCCACGGTTTGATCGGTGAATTCGCGGATACTGCGTCGTTGTTCGATGGCATCAAGAATAGGCAAAGGCATGAGCGCTGAGAGCAGTTTGCTTTGTTGTGGGTAATAGTGGATAATTGTTTGGAACACCCTGAAATTCCAAGAAAATTATAGTCGGTGGGGGAAAGGTTTGTCAAACGGTTTCCGGAGCATGGCTGTATTGCGCAAGAAATAAAAAACTGGTAGAAGGTGCGGCCATGGAGGCTTGCATGGAAAAAACAACCCCAAAAAAAGAGATCCCCCTGCCTGTTGCCGGTAGCGGAGCAGCGCTGATCGATACCCATTGTCATCTCGATATGTCGGCGTATCAGGCAGATTACGATGCGTTGCTGCTTCGAGCCAAAGATGCGGGAGTTACTCGGATCATCACCGTGGGCATTGATCTGGAAAGCTCGCGCAGGGCCATTGGGCTGGCAGAAAAGTGTGAGACCATCTATGCTACGGTGGGAGTCCACCCCCATAATGTCGCAGAGCTTGGCGAGGCTGATTACGCGGAATTAGAGGATCTGTGTTGTCACCCAAAGGTCGTGGCCTATGGAGAGGTCGGTCTCGATTATGTGAAAAATTACGCTCCTGTTTCCCTGCAAAAAGAGCATTTCGGCAGGCAGGTCGAACTAGCCCGGAAATTACGACTGCCCCTGGTTGTTCATGATCGGGAGGCCCATGACGATATTATGGACATGCTTGAATCTGCCGGTCCGTTTCCAGCCGGCGGGGTGATGCATTGCTTCTCTGGGGATGTAACTTTTGCCCGGCGGGTTCTTGCCCTGGGTTTTGATATTTCCATCCCAGGGGTGGTAACCTTTGCCAAGGCAGAGATGCTACAGGAAGCGGTGCGCGAGATTCCGCTCAACTCGCTGGTGTTGGAAACGGACGGGCCATTTCTTGCTCCGGTCCCGTTTCGCGGAAAACGAAACGAGCCACGCTTGTTGCTCTTTACCGCCCAGAAGGTGGCGGAACTCAAAGGGATTACGCTTGAGGAGGTGGCCAGGCAGACCACCATGAATGCTGTGCGGCTGTTCGGCCTTGAGGGACGATGATGATGGGTACGGTGGCGGAGAATATCGATAACATCCGGGCCAGGATGATTGTTGCAGCACAGCGGGTTGGGCGAGATCCTCGTTCAGTGCGGTTGGTCGCGGTGAGCAAACGACAATCGCTTGAGGCGATTCGGGAAGCGATGGAAGCGGGGCAATTGCTTTTTGGGGAGAACTATTTGCAGGAGGCACAGGACAAGATCGCAGCCCTTGGTCAGGGGGTGGCTTGGCATTGCATCGGGCATCTGCAATCCAATAAGGCCCGGATTGCAGCGGAGATTTTTGGCTGCATCGAAACCATCGACCGGATCAAGCTTGCCAGGGCGCTGGATGCAAGACTCGCCGAGTTGGGCAAAACCATGCCTGTTCTGGTTCAGGTCAACGTGGGCGGCGAGGCGCAGAAGGCCGGAGTTGCTCCGCACCAAGCCGCGCAGCTCTGTCGCGATTTGCAGCAGTTTCCGCATCTGGTTGTGCAAGGACTCATGACCATGCCGCCTTTTGTCGATGATCCCGAGGAGAGCCGGGGCTGTTTCCGGCAGCTTCGCTTGCTGGGCGAAGAGCTTGCCGCTCAAGGGCTCCTTGGCAAACAAGGTCCGGTGGAACTTTCCATGGGGATGTCCGGCGATTTCGAGGTGGCCATCGAGGAAGGCGCGACCCTGGTGCGGGTCGGCACGGCGTTGTTTGGCGAGAGGTAAATGTCTTCTGGTTCTGGTGGGGTTACAGTAATTCTGAAAGTGTTTTAAGCAGGTGCTTCGACAGGCTCAGCACGAACGGAGTACTCTTCATTGACGAAGGGCGGTTATTCCGAAATGATAAACCTTGTTCCTCTGCTCAATTCAACTCGTCATCCTTCCAGTATTTGGTTCCTTTGACCGTGGCCTGCAGCGCCAGCCCGCTTTGGGTTAACTGATATATGGTTATGCCGCTTAACAGGGCCTCGCCGCCCACGGCAGCGCCTTTATCGCTTGCTTTGGCTGCCGCATCGGCATGCCCTCCGAATTCCCAGCCGCTGTTGATGAATTGAGTCATAACAGTCCGGTCATGGAAAATAAACACCGCCCGAAAATCCTTAACGCCCAGCCCTAATCCCACCCCGGCCGCACCCATCTTCATAAAAACGGGCTTGCCGGATTTCGTGTCGGTGACAACTCCATGGCCGCCGCCGACACTGACAAAGATTACATTGATATCGGCATTGTTGAACACTGCATACCCTGGAGCCTTGGCAATTTTCCCCTTTGCCTGGGGGCGGATCTTGTACAAGTCGGCCAGAACTTCATCCCGCATGGAAAGGATGGCCTTGCGTTTATCCGGTGGTGTTGTCCCTGTGGTCGTGGCGCAGCCGGCCAGCAAACAGGTGATAATCAGAGCGCATACCCCTGTTGTGATCCGTTTCATTTATATTCTCCTGATCCTGTGATTTCGTGGAATAGTCAACAGCATAAACAAGCACCATCATGGGGAATCCTGTTGGGCATGTCAATTGGAAAAGAGACTGGTGTTGTGTTGGCCTGACCGGAAAAAGCATGCGCGTCAATTGATTTGGCGGAGGCGGATCGGATCGTAATCTGGTACAGTAACCCCATGGAAAAACAACCTGCACGGAACATGGAATTGCTTGCCCCGGCCGGCACCATAGAGGCTTTTGAGGCGGCGGTGGAGAGCGGTGCCGACGCTATATACATCGGAGCCCCGGCCTTTAACGCCAGAGCTTTGGCTAAACATTTCACCCTGGCCGAAGTAGCGGCCATGATTGATCATGGTCACAAGAACAAGGTCAAGGTCTATCTGGCCATGAACAGCCTGATGAAGGAGGAAGAGATCGGTAAGGCGGTGGAGGAACTTGCCGCGCTTGAAGCGCTCAAGGCCGACGCACTTATCATTCAGGATCTCGGCATTTCCTACCTGGCGCGCAAATTTTTTCCCGGTCTGCGGTTGCATGCCAGCACCCTCATGGGCGCGCACAATTCCCTCAACGTTCGGCAGTTTGCCGAAATGGGTTTTCAGCGGGTGGTTCTGGCCCGGGAAATGACCCTTGGTGAGATATCCAAGGTCCATGCCCAATGTCCGGTGGAGCTTGAGGTCTTTGTACACGGTGCGCTGTGTTTCGCCTATTCCGGTTTATGTTTGTTCAGCAGCTATCTCGGCGGGAAAAGCGGGCTTCGGGGCCGTTGCGTCCAGCCCTGCCGCAGGCGGTATACCTGGGGTGGAAAAGGCCGTGGTTCGGGTGCTCCGGCAGGATATCTTTTTTCAATGAACGATCTGGCCGGGCTTGAGCTGATTCCCCAGTTGCACAAGGCAGGGGTCAGTTCGCTCAAGATAGAAGGGCGGATGCGCAGTCCCCAGTATGTGGCGTCGGTGATCAAGGCCTACCGGTTGGCCCTTGATAATCCGGCAACCCCGGAGGTGCTGACCGAGGCCAAAGATTTGCTGGATCAGGCCATGGGGCGCAAATCCTCGCTTGGCTATTTCAAAAAGGCGCAACCCGCGGATATCATTGCCCCGCAGCATTCGGGCAATATCGGTCTGTTTTTGGGCAAGATCGAGAAGGTCACCGCCAATCGCGCCCAGATAACCTTAAAAGAATCCCTCAACCTTGGCGACCGTCTCCGCATTCATCAGGAAGTGTCGGGCGATCGGCAGGGTTTTACCCTCAAGGGATTATGGCAGGGAAAGGTCGCTCTGGATAAGGCCAAGGCTGGCAGCAGGGTGCAACTGGATCTGCCGCCGGGCGCGAAATGGGGTGACAGCCTCTATAAGGTGGATCTTGGGGAACGCCGCCAGCAAGCATCTAGGAAGAGCATTCAGCCGGGGCTGTTCAGCAAGAAGGTGGCCAAGCTGGTTGATCCCCGCAAGCTCGCTCAAATCACTCATTTTCTCGGCCTGCCGGTCAATCGGCCGAGCTCGGCCAAAACCCGCGAGGCGCGCACCGCCCGCGGCCAGGTTCCGCCTCGCCCTCAGCGTCAGGCACAGGGTCATGGCCAGACCCATGTTCAGGCGCAAGGTCGCCGGTCCGTGCCCCAGGTGCAGTTGCCCCTGGAATGGTGGCTCAAGATCGATGATTTCGATTCACTGAAAGTGCAACTGCCCACGCCGCCTTCGCGACTTGTTATCACCCTGTCCCGTCACACCGCCGCCCAGTTTTCCCGGCAGCAGAAACGATTGACCCCCTACCGGCGGCGGTTGATCTGGGCGCTGCCTCCGGTGATTCTGGAAGATGATCTCGAATTTTACCGGGAATCCATTTTGCGTCTGCGAAGCAGCGGCTACAATGCATGGCAGATCGGTCACATCGGTCAGCGTCTGCTCTTTGAACCGGCAGTTGAGGATTCATCTGAGCCGGAAGGGCGGTACCAGCCGGCCGGCGGAAAAAAAAGACGGTCAAAACAGACTCCGGCGGAGCGGCTGCTTCTTTTTGGCGATTATACCCTGAATGTCTTGAACAGCATGAGCGTTCAGGCTCTGGCCGGCCTTGGGCTTAACAACGTTCAGCTTGCCATTGAGACGGACCGGCAGAATCTGTTCGATGTCCTTAGCCATAAAAATGCGCTGCCGATGGGCATGACCATCTATGGCCTGCCTCCGCTTTTCACCGCCCGTCTGGACTCCTCTTTTTTCAAATACGATCAGCCCCTGGTCAGCCCCAAGGGGGAGGTGATCGTTCTCAAGCAGTGCTGGGGGCAGACAGTGGCCGTGGCCGACCAGCCGTTTTCTCTTGTACCGCACAGCTCCGAGCTTGCCGCCCGGGGCGTCGCTTTTGCGGTGGTTGATCTCTCCCACATGCGCCCTCGGCCCGACGAACTGGTCGCTGTTTTCCGCCAGTCCGGTCAACCGGGACGCGGGGGGCGCAGACTGAGCACCTTCAATTACACGGGAACCCTCTTGTGAACCTGATATCCTCTTCTGTTCGCATCTTCCTGGCTCTGCTGGGGGTCGGTCTTCTCTGGGGGGCGGCAGGAACAGCCCTTTCCGCATCATCCCCGGAAGAACAGGAGGCCCGCGCCATTTTGCTGGAGATCGACGATCTCTGGCGCGCTTCCAGCTCCCAGGGCATGGTGCGCATGCAGGTGAAAACCGTCAACTACACCCGGACCATGCGCATGGAGATCTGGTCCAAGGGCAAGGACAAATCCCTGGTCCGCATCGTCTCGCCGCTCAAGGAAAAGGATACCGCCAGCCTGAAAACCGGCAACACCA
>JAHJTI010000037.1 GCA_018829945.1 Pseudomonadota bacterium
AAAAAACAAGGATGCCGACAACAGCCGCCAAGCCCATCATATTCTTTACGCTCATATTATTGCGTTTCATTACGGACCTCTTCGCTGTTTGATTAATTATTCATGTAAAACACGTTCGGTATGGCGCCGGTTTCAGGCCGAAGTACCCAGACAACCTTTTCAGGCTTATGGATCAGTTGATAGGCCTCACTGTCGTAATTGGTAAGATCCCCAAAGATTCGAACACCGGCCGGACAGGCTGCCGAGCAGGCAGTCGTGGTTTCGCCCTTGGACAAACGGGTGTCGAAGCAGAAATTGCACTTGTCAATGGCCCGGTTTTCTTCCTTAAAATACCGGGCATTGTAAGGACAGGCCGCCATACAGGTTTTACAGCCGATACAGCGCTTGTAATCCATCATGACGATACCGTTTTTCTTGTCCTTATATGTTGCAGTGGTGGGGCAGACCCGGACACAAGGCGGCCGGTTGCAATGATTGCAGAGCACAGGCATGAAAACCCGCTCTTTTTCACCTCTGGCAATGGCGCGCTCCTGCTGGAGAATGGTGGTGCGATAGCCATAGGAAGGAACATTGTTGGTCTTTACACAGGCCTCCATGCACCGCTCACAATCGATACAGCGGTTCTGGCGCATGACCATGGTGTAGTGGGGGCTGTAAGGAAATTTGCCTTCAGCAGGCACCGGCCCCATTGAACTCTCAGCATTACGCGCGGAAGTCAAAGAAAGTACTGACCCTCCGACAAAAACACCGGTTACCGCAAGGCCAAAACGAAGGAACCGGCGGCGCTCCTCAGAAGGAAGGTTTTCAACCCCTTCACTCTTGAGTTTTTCAAGATCATCAATCTTCATTTTCACGTCTCCTCAATGTATTTCAGAAGGATGCTCGACTTCTTCCACCCTTCGGGAATCTGATAATCCGGAAGGTAATTAAGCAATTAATCTGTGAGTTAATTGCCCATGGGTAAATTCAGCCCATTGTAATTTGACAAACCCGCATGTCAAGATAATTTTCGCACTCCTGCACCAAACTTCCGTATGCTCCTGCACCCAAGAGCCTTTCGCCCCACCAACTCACCGTGTCCATTAAGAAAAACACCCGGATGCCACCCTTTCCGCAAGCGTATTTTGTTTTTTTTTGCTATATATTCAATGATTCAATAATGATTCTTAACTATAAAACAGGTAACCCAAGACCACTCAATCATATCAATGGAAACCAAAAACACACCCCCCTCGAATCCTGCCGTACAGGAAGCGGTTTTCACCGTTGATGAAAACTGGCAGATCACCACTTTCAACGATGCCGCCAAAAACCTTTTAGGCCTCACTGCCGGGGAAACCATCGGCAAGACCTGCCAGGACGTTTTCAGCGGCGCAGGCAAATTCGAAGCCCTGTGCAGTCTTTACGGACCGCTTGCGTCCGGCCGCGCCATGCATAACTTCCGGGTAATCATGCATAAGCCGGACAGCGACGAAGCAATTGTTCTCCTCGTTACGGCCATACCCATCCCGAATAAAAACGGCAAGCTCTCCGGCGCAATCATCACTCTCCGCGACACATTCGACTCCGGCCAAATCTATCCGCTGGTTCTGGCCAGTATTGCCGATGGCGTCTTCACCGTAGACAAACGTTTCCGCATCACTTCGTTCAATAACGCGGCAGAGCAAATCACCGGCTGGACCGCACAGGAAGTGATTGGGTCTTCCTGCCACGACATCTTTCATTCCAATATCTGCGGAGCGGACTGCATCCTCGCTCAAAGCATCAACGAAGGAAAATCCATCGTCAACCGTTCTATTTATATCAAAGGAAAAAACAAGCGGACCATTCCCATCAGCATCAGCGCCGCACCGTTGCTCGATCCTGACGGTCAGGTCATCGGCGGAGTTGAGACTTTTCGTGATGTAACCTCCACCCTGCAGCAGGATCTCATACTGAACAGCATCGCAGACGGCGTTTTCACAGTTGACCGCAACTGGCAGCTGACCTCCTTCAACAAGGCGGCGGAACATATTACCGGCTGGAACAAGGACGAAGTCCTCGGAAAAGGATGCAGCTCCATTTTTCATTCCAGCATCTGCGGGGATGCCTGCATTCTGGCCCAGAGTGTTGAGAGCGGCATGCCCATCGGCAACCGCTCCATCTTTATCAAGGGCAAGGACGGTGAAACCATTCCGATCAGCATCAGCGCCGCTCCGCTCACCGATCCTGACGGAGAAGTGATCGGCGGGGTCGAAACCTTCCGCGACATGACCTCGGTCATGACCACGGATCTGGTGCTGGAAAGTATCGCCGACGGGGTATTCACCGTAAACCGCAACTGGGAAATCACCTCCTTCAACAGGGCGGCAGAATTGATTACCGGCTGGAAACGGCGCGATGCAATCGGCAAATCCTGCAGCGACGTATTTCACTCCAGTATCTGCGGCGACAATTGCGCCATTGCCCAGAGCCTGTACAGCGGCAAACCCGTTGCCAATCGCTCCATCTTCGTCAGAAATGCGGAAGGAAAACAGATCCCCTTAAGCATCAGCGCCGCGCCGCTTCTCGACCACGAAGGCAATGTCATCGGTGGAGTGGAAACCTTCCGGGATCTCAGCGTGGTAACAGAGCTTCGCAAGCAACTTTCCCGTCGCTACACCTTTGGCGAAATCCTCAGCAAAAGCGCGTCCATGCAGCGCATTTTCGACATTTTACCGGAAATCGCCCACAGCGAGAGCAATGTCCTTGTTCTCGGCGAATCAGGCACAGGAAAGGAGCTGGTCGCACGGGCTATCCACACCTCAAGTCGGCGCAACAAAGGCCCCTTCATGGCGGTCAACTGCGGAGCCTTACCTGAAACACTGCTGGAATCCGAGCTCTTTGGCTACAAGGCCGGAGCTTTTACCGATGCAAAACAAGACAGGCCGGGTCGTTTCGCCAGCGCCGAAAAAGGCACTCTGTTTCTCGACGAAATCGGCGACATCCCGGCATCTCTTCAGGTTAAACTTCTGCGCGTTCTTCAGGAAAAAGTGTATGAACCCCTGGGGTCCAACAAACCAGTCAAGGCCGACGTTAGAATCATCGCCGCCACTAACCGTAATTTGCAGCAACTTGTCCAGGAAGGTCTTTTCCGCGAGGATCTTTTCTACAGACTGAACGTCGTGAAGATCATGCTCCCGCCTTTGAGGGACCGCATGGAAGACATCCCCATGCTGGCCGAACATTTCACCAAACAATTCAGCACCCAGCAGGGCAAGGATATCGTCGGAATTTCCGATGAAGCATTAGGCATTCTCATGCGCTATAATTTTCCCGGCAACATCCGTGAGCTGGAAAACATAATAGAGTATGCCTTCATTCTCTGCCACGGCGGCTTCATCCGTCCCGAACATTTACCCGAGCCATTTGCGCCAAAATCCCAGGACAGTCTGCAGCCTGCCGGCATTCCCCTCCACAAGCCGCTTCCTCTTGAGGAGATCGAAAAGCATGCCATTTTCCAGTCACTCGAACGGAACAACTGGCGGCGGATGAACACCTGCCGGGAGTTAAAAATATCCAAAGACACCCTGCGCCGGAAGATAGAACGGTACGGGCTGAAAAATCCATTTGACGAGAATCTTGACTAGGTGCTCCCAAACCCCAGTATTTACCACAAAAAAAGGCCGGAGAGAATTTCTCTCCGGCCTTTTTTATTACTCGTTAACAACCAGCCGTATCAACTGCGCACGACCTGCTTCTTGCGGCCCGAACCGGTACTTTTTTTGGCACGGTCGGCCGCCTTGGCTTTTTTTTCTGCTACCTCATCGCCCGCGACACGCAACGACCGCGGCACAGCTCTGTCAAAAAGACATTCACAGGTCTCATGCACCTCTCCGGGACATTCTGCAATCTCCCAGCATGGCGCAAGCGTCAACAGCTTTTTCAAGCCCGGAATACTGATTCCCTGATCATGGATCATGGATCGCACACATGATACCCACTTTATGTCATTCAAGGAATACAGCCGCCGGGCTCCGGTATGCTGGGGATGAACCAGCCCTTCTGCTTCGTAGATACGAAGTGTTCTCGGATGAACATCCAACAGCTTTGCTGCCACCCCTATCGGGTAAATCGGCAAATCAGGCCGCAAAGGCTGGATGGCCGTTTTTTTCTTGGCCACCATATCCTTATCCTCCGCCTGCTTAATGATCCTCGGACAAATGGCCCCTGAAAAGCCTTTCACCCATAAAGAAGCCCATGACACAAATACCCATTGCCCCTGCGGTGATCACAATTTCATGCAGTGAAGGCATATAGGAAAACAGGTGAGGCATATCAACAAGACCGAATTCATGATACCAGGGCACGATCTGTCCAACCACGACAAGGTCATAGCGCATGAAGAAGATGCCGACGATGCCGGAGACAGAGGCCCAGAAGAGAATGGGTATATTCTTGGCACGAGCGGCCAAAATCATGACAAAGGGAATGACCATGCCGAGCATGACTTCGCCAAGCCAGAAATTCACGGCATAGGGTCCGCTCACGAGAGCCATCATGGCCTCGTACTTTCCTGGCGGCTGACCGCTGATACCGGAGATCATCTTCCAGGTGGTGAAGAACATGATTACAACAATCAGGGTTGCCCCTAATTTTGCCGTGGACATCAGGGAGCTTTCCAGCTTTTCGCTCATCTTCCAGCCATTCGCCTTATATCCCAGGTAATGAAAGAAAATGACAGCGGCACAGCCGGACATCATGGCGGAGGTAATGAAGTAGATAGGCATGTAAGGTCCATGCCAGAACTCACGACCACCGAGCAGACCAAAAACAGCGCCGAGATTGCTGTGCGCCGCAATACCGGAAATTACCCCGAGAAGACCGAACATTCCCGCGGTTTTATGCCTTTCCATCTGCAACAGTGCAAATTCAACAACCATAAAAAAGAGATATGCGCCATACAAGGTTCCCATCCACCAGATGTTGGAGGTGGGATTAGGGGACAGCATATTATAGATGGGCATGCGCCAGGGATTTTCGATCTCAAATCCGATCACGAAAAAACCGGCGACAATGGT
>JAHJTI010000038.1 GCA_018829945.1 Pseudomonadota bacterium
AACGGCCCGCAACGGTTGTTACCGCTTCGGGCCGTTTTTTATGACGCACGCAAACAGACTCTGCTCAGGAAAGCCCCAGCGCCTTGCGCTTGCTGATGATCCGTTGGTCCAGCAATTCGGCCGCCTTGAGAGGATCGGGTTCGACAACGAAGCTGGCGCCCACCAGCCCTTCAAGGCCATTCAGGGCCAGATCGGTGACCACTTTGGAACCGAGGATGTTGGGCGGCAACCCCAGATGGGTGTAGATACCGCAGGCCACCGCATAGAGGCCGATGGCCGCCGCCTTTTCCGAATACCACTCGGGCGAGGATGCACACACCGGCAGATCCGAGATATCGACCCCCAACTCGTTGGCTATCAGCGCGCAAAGCTGGAGTATCCGCGCATTGTCAACACAACTGCCCATGTGGAGCACCGGCGGAATCCCCAGAGATCCGCAGACCGCCTTGAGACCCGGTCCGGCCATGGAAATCGCCTCGGGCACCAGCAGCCCGGCCTTGCCCGCGGCGGTGGTCACGCAACCGGTGACCAGCACCATGATGTCTTTTTCAATCAGCGCCTTGGCCAGACCGACGTTGCAGGAATCCTGCTGAAACTTCGGGTTGTTGCAGCCGACTATGGCGACAAAGCCACGCACCTTCCCGCCCTTCACCGCATCGAGCAGCGGGGTGAGGCTGCCGCCCAAGGCACCAAGGATCGCCTCGTTGCTGAAGCCGGTCATGATTTCCACCGGCTCCCCTGGTATTTCCACCCGATTGGGATCACGCTTGGCAAATCCATCCACCGCGATACCGACGATCTCCTTGGCCTGGGCCAGGGCACTCTCCGGCTGGACATTAAAATGGATGGCCCCGGTGAACTTGGCCTTGTTGGCGGTGGTGATGAATTTGGTGTGATAGCAGCCGGCAGCCTGCACCAGACTCGGCATGATGCACTGGTAATCGACGACGATGGCCTCCACCGCACCGGTGACCACGGCCAGTTCGGTCATCAGGTGGTTGCCGGCCATGGGCACGCCCTGTCGGGCCAGAATCTCGTTGCCGGTGCAGCAGAGACCGGCGATATTGATGCCGGTGGCGCCGACGGCCTTGGCCTTGGCCAGCAAGGCAGGATCCTGGGCGGCGGCGACGATCATCTCGCTCACCACCGGGTTGTGGCCATGGACCAGAATGTTCACCTGGTCTTTCTTGATTACCCCCAGATTCACCTTTGCTTTTTTGGGGGTGGGAGTACCGAAGATCACGTCGGAGAGCTCGGTGCCGATCATTGAGCCTGCCCAGCCGTCGGCCAGAGCGGTACGCGCCGCGTGAATCAGGGTATTGGGCGCGTCGTTGTCGCAGCCCATGTGGGTGCGGTGCATCATCTCGACGATTTCCCGATCAACGCCGCGCGGGGTCATGCCGAGATTTTTCCAGATTTCACGCCGCTTGGCAGGCACCCGGCACATGAAGGAAACTTCTTTCTTGCGGCTGCCGAAGTCACCGTAGAACACATCCAGAACATCGCGGGCGATGTCGATAATCTTCCGCCCCTCCGTCTTGACGCCGACCTCCCCGGCGATGCGGACCAGTTTTGCCTCATCCTTGATTCGGTAATCCTTGGTGTGCCCCTCGACAATCGCTTCCAGCACTTCGACCAGATCGCGGCCGTGATCGGAATGCCCGGCAGAACCGCCGGCAATGAAGCGGCCGAAGTTTCTGGCCACGACCACATCAGCATCTGCGCCGCAGACACCTCGTTTCATCTTGTCGCTGATCCGGCACGGGCCCATCACACAATTGCGACAGGTGGTGCCCAACTCACAGAATTTACAGTGCGGGGTCTGCTGTTCCAAGCGATCCCAAGCCGTTTCCACTCCGTCGCGTTCGGCCTTGGCAAGCATTTGCCTGGCGTCGGGCCAAATGGATTTATCCTCAATCGATCGCTTTTCCCTTGCCATGATGCATCCTCCTCTGTAGTCACCACTCTTCGTAAAACGGTTATCTTCCTTACAGTATATCCATATCAACGACAGTAAAAAATCCGGCGGGTTCCCCGCCGGTTTCTTATTCTTTTGCATAAATTAATGATAGACATCGCTCAGCAACCTACACCGGATATCCTAGCACCCCTGAGGGGACTTCCGCAACTGGTCGCTTCTCCGCTGTGGCTTTCTTCTCTTTTTCCAAAATTATGCTTTTCACCTCGCAATTTTTTGCCCCCCCGGTCAACAGTTTCTGGCGGCTCCGATCATTTGTTGATGAGCCAACAGCGTACTTCCAGGACAGGCGAAAAAATTGTCTGCGCATTAACGACCGAAGTTACGTGCTTTTAAAAGAACCTTTTCCTAAGCGGCTACAATGGCATGGGAATTGCTCGAGTGAAGTGGAAAGGTGCGGTATTGATGCTGGATGCATGAATAATTATTAAAAAATTTTTAAAAGGTTCAATCAGGGATGATTCGATTAGAAAGCGGTAGAAAATATTTGGTATGGATAATTGCCGGCGGTGTTTTTATGACTATGGCGGCATGGGCGCAGGCCGACCAGAAAGGGATTGAGCTCCTGCCCGGTGACTGCGTGAAATGTCATGATCAGGCGCCCAAGGATATTGCTACCGCCGGTGGTGCGCACAAGGAAAAAGTAAGCTGCGTGGACTGTCATGTCAGTCATCCACCCAAAAGCAACGATATCATCCCGAATTGCAGTAATTGCCATGCCGACACCCCCCATTTTAAATTAAAGAGCTGCAGCGGATGTCATAGCAATCCCCACACCCCCCTGGCGATAACGATTCCCTCCGGAATCACCGAACCCTGTCTGAGCTGTCATAGCGAGCAGATGACCCAGTTGCAGCAGGAGGTCAGTAAGCACACCACCGTGGCCTGCTCAACCTGCCACCGCGAACGCCACGGCCTTGTTCCCAACTGCGCCGATTGTCATTCCCCTCACACCGAAGGACAGACACAGAAAGATTGCCTGACTTGCCACAAGGCCCACATGCCGCGGAATGTCACCTACCCGGCGAATACCGCCTCCAGCAATTGCAGCGGCTGTCATGCCGAAGCCTACGGAAAATTGAAAAAGAGCCCGGCCAAGCATGCCAAGCTGGAATGCGCCACCTGTCATCAGGAAAAACACAAGATGATCCCGCAGTGCCAGAGCTGCCATGGCCCCAAACCGCACGCCGCGGCCATGCATCAGAGTTTCCCGAAGTGCAGTCAGTGCCATGGGACAGCGCATGAACTGTACAAATAATTCGTCATGTGCCCGCTTGCGGCATGACTGTTGGGTTTTCCGAACAGGGTTGGTGCAGTGCCACCATGGGAGAGTTGTACAATCACACACAAGAGGAGGAATGCATGGATCTTTCAATTGTTAAACCGGACCGGACCATTGATGTAAAAGGCATGTGCTGCCCCATGCCCTTGCTTAAGACCAAAAAAGCCGTTGAGTCGATTGCCTCAGGCCAGATCCTGGAGGTTCTGGGCACCGATCCCGGCTCAAAAAACGATCTGCCCAACTGGTGCGCACGCTCCGGGCATGAATTTTTGGGCAACAAGGAAGACGCCGGCGTTTTCTGTTTTTATATTAAGAAAGGGTAACAGCCACCCACTGTATGATTTCCGGCGCAAGGAAAAATCCCGCTAGCGAGTACGCTGTCGGGATTTTTTTTTGCCATGCAGGGGAAGCTCTTCCGTCGTTAAAAAAACACACCATTCGAAAATCCTTTCGATTTCCGTTTTTCAACGACACAATTTTCTAATCGAAAGGCGGATCACAAGCGGGAAAGCCATTGCAGTGTTTGCCCCTATTATTTATATAGGAGGAGTGTTTTTTGGCAGAATTTAATTTTTGCTAAAATTGGACAGATTGTTGTGTCACAGCTCCTCAATTTCAACACAAGGAAGAGTCCCCATGCTGCAAAAAATGCTCAAACCCGTAAGTTTCTTGTTGGTTTTTTCTTTTCTCCTTCTCGATTTTTCCGTGCGTACATCACACGCGCAGATGATCGACACCAACACCGTGATGACGGTACAGAAAAAGATTGCCGACCGGGAGCAGGTTACCGATTTTCTGGGTCGTGAAGATGTACGCCAGGTCATGATTCAACAAGGTATTGATGCTGTCGAGGCGCAAAAAAGGGTAGCCTCCCTTTCCGATGCGGAACTGGCAAAAATTTCCCAGGCCATGGAGCAACTGCCTGCAGGCGGCGATGGGATAGGAACGGTCATCGGCGCTGCGGTTTTCATCTTTGTTGTGCTATTGATCACCGATATCCTCGGACTCACCCATGTTTTTTCCTTTGTCAATCACCGTCGCTAAGCCCCAGGCGCTGTCGCGTTTCGTTCAGGCCGGCAATCGGATGATTGTCGGCCTGTTGCTTTTGGCGCTGCCTGTTTTTCTCTCCGGATGCGGCCTCATCTCTTCCGGCCGGTTGCCCCAAGCGATGAACACCCCTCCCAGGGCCATGGTTCACGAGGTTCCTTTTTACGCCCAGGAAGAACAGCAATGCGGCCCGGCAGCCCTGGCCATGGCGCTTCACTGGACCGGACTTGCAGTACAGCCCGCCGATCTCGCCCATGAAGTCTTCAGCCCCGGCCTCCAGGGCAGCCTGCAAAGCAGCCTGATCGGCGCAGCCCGCAGACATGGCCGGGTGGCATATCCCATTGCTGGCAGTGAATCCCTGCTGACCGAGGTCTCTGCAGGGCATCCGGTCATTGTTCTGGTCAATCTCGGTTTCTTCTGGTACCCGAAATGGCATTATGCTGTGGTGATAGGCTTTGATCAGGACCGCGGCGAGGTTATCCTCCACTCAGGACTGAACGCCAACGAGCATCTCAGCTCCACGGTTTTCCTGAATATCTGGAA
Organism: Pseudomonadota bacterium; assembly: GCA_018829945.1. GTDB lineage: Bacteria > Desulfobacterota > Desulfobulbia > Desulfobulbales > Desulfurivibrionaceae > Thiovibrio. Next base: position 4,851 of record JAHJTI010000038.1, read on the forward strand.
GCGCAGCGAATACTGGGGGCTCCTGATTTTGCCTCCTGATCGGCTTCCGGCAGGAGTTGAGGAGGAGGCTTGGCTTACCGCCGTTGCCGGGTTGGAAAAGGCCGAACAGTGGCAGGAAGCCGCAGTCGGGTATGGCGCGGCGCAAAAGCGATGGAAACAGAGCTTTGGCGCCTGGATAGGGCTTGGCAACAGCCGTTATGGTCTGCACGATCATGCCGGCGCAGCCAAGGCCTTTCGCAAGGCAACCCTGCTTCAACCGGAAAACGGCATGGCATTCAACAATCTGGCCCATGTCCTTGCCGAACAGGGTAAGCGAAAAGAAGCTCTGGTTGCGGCACAGCGAGCCGTGGATCTTGGCGGTCCGCTCCTTGACACCTTCCGGCGGACCTTTGAAATAATCAAAACAATGCCTGCACCTCAAAACGGCCGAAAAAAGAGTAAATGACCCGGATGGAAAGTGGTTCCTGAAAACGCAAGGTCTTACAACGCCGGAGTTGAATTACAAAGAAACCCATGGCGTTGCAGTCCCGGATTCCCATCACTCCTTGAAAGGGCGGTTCTTTAGTCAAAGGCCTGATCGGTGGTCCATTCCTCCCAGACCTTGCCCACCAGATTGATGCCTGGCTTGAGGGTCTTCTTGCCCGGTCGCCAGCCGGATGGGGTCGCCTCTGCGCCCTTGCTGGCGCAGACCAGTTGAAAAGCCTGCACCTGCCGCAGGGTTTCTGAAACGTTACGGCCCACGGGCGGGGTGAGCACCTCCTTTTTAGAATGATCGACAACAACAGCCCTCAGCGGCGATAATAGACCGGGACTATCATTACAAAGTAGGCTTAAGCTTCACCGACTTGCTGACCATGTCGACAATG
>JAHJTI010000005.1 GCA_018829945.1 Pseudomonadota bacterium
CCCGGCTCGGGAGCGCTCCATTTCCGAGAGCGCTTCCGGCTGCTGCAGCAGGCTGGAACGTCTCTCCTTCACGACAAAACCGCATCCAACCAGGGCTTGTTCCACCTCGCTCGGTTCATAAAAACGGGCCTGCCGGTAAAACGGATGTCCCTCTTGCTTTTTTCTCTGAAGCATCCTCCCCCAAGGGCTGTCAGCCACAATAATTCCCAGCACCAGGTTTCCGCCGGGGGCAAGAACCCTTCGGCACTCCTCCAGCACCGGGTGGGGATCAGCAAGAAAACAATAGGTAAAAAGCAACAGCACCGTGCCCATACTCTGTCCGGCAAAAGGCAGCGCCTCCCCTGCCGCCCGGCTCACCTGCACACCCCGTTTTTTTGCGAAAACCAAAGGGGCAAACGCCGGGTCGATCCCAAATTCTGCCCCCAAAGCCTCAGCAAAACGTCCAGGACCAACACCTATCTCAAGCTTCGGTCCCGACAACGGGGTGGTCAATTCCTGCAAAGCGGCAAGTTCAATGCCGAAAAGCAGGCTTCCCTCAAACCAGGCGTCATATTCCGCAGCCCGCTCATCAAAAACACGGGCCGCCTGTCGCCAGGACGTCTCCTTCCGCATACTTTCCCCCGATCATTTCCTTTGAGCTCGCAGCCCGGCTGTTCCCTTTTCCCGAAATAATGGTTATGGTTACTAACATTCGCTCCTGTTGAGCAATAAAAAAATACGTCAAATCCTCACTGCGGACACCCCTTCCCATGCAGGCTGAAAAAAAATCCCCTTTCCGGCAATCGCTCCGCAATCCGGGGCAATTCACCATCACCCTTGAACTGGTGCCCAGCCGGGGGGGGCACAGCCGCGAACATGACCGCACCCTGGATTTAGCTGCAAAGCTTGCGTACGACCCGCGTATCCAGGCGGTGAGCATCACTGAAAACGCCGGAGGCCAGGCAGCCTTGTCCCCGGAAGTCCTGGGCCGCGAGATCCAGCAGACAGGGCTTGACGTTATTGTCCATTTTTCCAGCAAGGACAAAAACCGCAACCAGATGGAAAGCCTGCTCTTTGCCTGGGACCGCCTGGGCATTCGCGATCTGCTGGTGATCACCGGAGACTATCCCCAGGAAGGCTACCAGGGCTTTCCAAAACCGGTCTTTGATCTCGGTTCGGTGCATGTCCTGGACCTTATCTCCCGGATGAACAAGGGGAACTACGGGCCGGACCGGGGGAAAGGCGCGATCCAACCCACCTCGTTTCTCATGGGTGTGGCTCTTTCCCCCTTCAAAAGGCTTGAAGCGGAGCTGCTGATGCAGTACGCCAAGCTTCACCGCAAGGCAGAGCGGGGCGCGGACTATATCATTACCCAGGTCGGCTACGATGCCCGCAAATTCCACGAGGTTATCGTCCACCTGCAGCAGAACGGGCTGGACCTGCCCGTGCTTGGCAATGTCTTTGTTCCCAACCTCACGGTCGCCAGCCTCATGCACTCCGGAAAAATTCCCGGCTGCATCATCACCGATGAGTTGTATGCCGAAATCCGCCGCGAAGCAACAAGTCCGGACAAGGGAAAACAGTCCCGGCTCCTGCGGGCAGCGAAACTGCTGGCCATTCTCAAGGGACTTGGCTATGCAGGCGCCCATCTCGGCGGGCCGGGCCTCACTTATGAAAATATCGATTTTCTCCTTTCCACCGCCGATTCTTATGCCGGAAACTGGCAGGAACTGGTGGCGGAAATGGATTACTGGCATAAAGACGGTTTTTATCTTTATAAAAAAGATGCAACAACCGGCCTCAACACCACCGAACCCGCACCCTGCGAAGAGCCACGATCCGGGCTGCAAGTCAACTACCGTTTGGCCCGGCTCGTCCACAACCTGGCCTTTACCCAGGAGGCGCCGCTCTACCCGATGTGCAAAAAAGCCTGTCTCGCCCTTGAAGGCGGCAGGATTGACAACGTTCTCACCCACCTGGAGCACGTCACCAAGTTCCTTCTCTTCGGCTGCCAGAACTGCGGGGACTGCACCCTGGGCGAGTTGGCCTTTGTCTGCCCGCAGTCCGGTTGCGCAAAATACCTTTTAAACGGCCCCTGCGGCGGCAGCCGCGACGGCTGGTGCGAGGTGTACCCGGGCAAAAAACGCTGCCTTTATGTCCGGGTCTACGAACGCCTTGCCGCACACGGCCTGCCGGAGTCCATGCGGAAAGGCTTTGTTCCCCCCCGCAACTGGGCGCTCAATAACACCTCATCCTGGCTCAATTTTTTCCGGGGGCTGGACCACGCCGGGGAAAGCCGCGAAGTCAGGAGCCAGGGACCAGAATAAAAAACCATTCCGCCGAATTTTGAATTCCACCATCATCCTTCCGTATTCCCCGCCAGGACCCGGATATCATCCTTTGAAAAAATCCGGCGGCAAAAAAACATTTCCCATCCATATAATAAGGGGGTATATTTTCTCCTTTTTTCCGGGTGAACCGGATGCGGGAACATTACAATAATGTAGCGGCGATGCTATTCCGCAACGACTCCTAAGTACATCACGAGGGACAAAACGCCATGACAAACTCAAACGCATCACGCCCCATGGACGAATGCGGCGTTTGTGGAATTTTCGGCCATGAAGACGCAGCCAAACTCACCTACTTCGGCCTGTACGCCCTCCAGCACAGGGGCCAGGAGAGCGCCGGCATCGTGGCAAGCGATGGTAGTCAGGTTTCCCAGCACAAGGGAATGGGGCTGGTACACGAAGTTTTCAGCGAAACCACCCTGCAGGATCTGAAAGGCCACCTCACCGTGGGCCATGTCCGCTATTCAACCACCGGTGCCTCCAATATCATCAATGCCCAGCCGTTCACCGCAACTCACCAGGGCTGCACCGTAGCTGTGGCCCACAACGGCAATCTGGTCAATATTCGCAGCCTGCGCAACGAGCTGGAGAAAAAGGGCTCCATCTTCCAATCCACCATGGACAGCGAAGTGGTGGTCCACCTTCTTGCCCGCTGCTCCCACCTTGGCCTTGAAAAAGCGCTCATCGACACCTTCGAGAGCATCAAGGGCGCCTATTCCATCCTGCTCATGACCGAAGACAAGCTCATCGCCGTACGCGATCCCGGCGGCTTCAGGCCGCTGTGTCTCGGTAAACTCAACAACGGCGGCTTCATCGTCGCCTCGGAAACCTGTGCCCTCGATCTGGTCGAAGCCCAGTATGTTCGCGACATCGAGCCCGGAGAAATCCTGATCATCGACCGCGACGGCCAGCATTCCCTTCAGCTTGACACCAGCCAGCGCCGCAGCTTGTGCATCTTCGAACAGGTGTATTTCGCCAGGCCGGACAGCGACATCTTCGGCAAGAACGTCTATCAGAGCCGCAAACGCATGGGGGAAATCCTCGCCCGTGAATGCAAGATCGACGCGGACTTCGTCATGCCCTTTCCCGACTCCGGCAACTACGCTGCCATCGGCTTTTCCCAAGCCTCCGGCATCCCGCTCGAAATGGGAGTCATCCGCAACCACTACGTGGGCAGGACCTTTATCCAACCCACCCAGTCCATGCGCGACTTTTCGGTACGGGTCAAACTGAACCCCATCCGCTCCTTTTTGAAAGACAAACGGGTCATCATTCTGGACGACTCCATCATCCGGGGCACCACCGGCCGTTCCAGGGTCAAATCCCTGCGCGGCGCCGGGGTAAAAGAGGTGCACATGCTGATCAGCTGTCCGCCTACCCGGAATCCCTGCTACTACGGAATTGATTTTCCCTCAGGCGGAGAATTGATCGCCAACAAAAAAACCGTTGAAGAAATCCGCGACTATCTGGGACTTGACTCACTGTACTACCTCAGCCTTGAAGGATTGATCGAAGCCTGCGGCGGTCCGTCTGAAAACTATTGCAAGGCTTGTTTTGACGGCAATTATCCTGTGGAACCGGATCAGGATTTCTGCAAGCTTCTCCTTGGAACACGAGATGCCTGTAAACCCACGGATAAAAAATAAGAATCCCTCAACACAGCCGAGTCGGATGACCAATGAGCATTGAACAGGCCAAGGAAGTTCTCAAGATTGAAGCAGAAGGCATCACCGCACTGCTTGACCAGATCGACACCGATTTTGAAAAAGCGGTGACCATGATCATGGAATGCCCTGCCAGGGTTGTGATCACCGGCATCGGCAAGTCGGGAATCATCGGACAGAAGATCGCCGCCACCATGAACAGCACCGGCACTCCGGCTTTGTTTCTCCATCCGGTGGAAGCCATGCACGGCGACCTCGGCATGGTAGATGCCCAGGACGTCATCCTTGCCATCTCCTATAGCGGCGAAACCGCCGAACTCAGCCTCCTGCTCTCCAGCCTCAA
>JAHJTI010000001.1 GCA_018829945.1 Pseudomonadota bacterium
ACGATGCTGACCACCCCGGTAAGCATGGGCGCGAGCACCAGAACCAGAACACCTCGCAAAAAATTCAGCACGTTGGACTCCCCGGTATCTTTGTGGTATCGTGTCGAAAAAATTTCCTGCGGTACTGCGTCCATCCAGCTTGATTTTGATACTGCTGGAATTGAACACAAACCCACAGGATGCAACTGAACATCAGCGAGGCGGCGCTGTTGAACAGTTACTTTTTCCCTCAGTGCCGGCATCTTAGCATTCCTGTGTGCTCCTGCCAAGCACTGACCGCAAACACCGGACAAACGCCCGTTGGGCTAAATCATGATACGCATTACCGACACGCCAAAACCAAAAGACAAATTCGGCTCCATCCCCATCCGCGATGGTAAATCGGCGGGCAATTTTGCTTTGCGGCTGCAACCGGACAAACGGCCGCAGACCTTTTTTCTCTGGACCTGGCTGAAAAAAATCGCAGGGCTTCTGCTTGGGTTGGCCCTCATTCTGGCGCTCAGCAGCCCTCTGCTGGTTCCCTATCTGTTCACCACGTTCCTGGCAAAACATCTGGCCTCGGAACTGAATCGGCCTGTAACCATTCCCCGGGCCCAATTCAACCCGCTCACCTCCACCCTGACCCTGCACAATCTTATTATCGGCCCGAAACTGTCCAAACCCCATGACCCTGTTGACCCGCTGCTTTCCGTATCCCGTGTATCCATTGAATTTGAACTCAACCGCCTGATAAATGGTGAGGTTGCCTGTGCTGTGGAAGCGGACCATTTTTTCCTGCATCTGGTTCGCCGGAGAGATGGCACCTATAATCTCGGCCAATTCATCGATGCTCTGTTGCCAAGCGTTGCCCTTCTCCCTCTCTATTTTTCCGGGGACACCTTTGCCGTAAGCGACAGCCGCCTTCTTTTTACCGATGAGATGAACGGTACAATCCATCATGCCGAAGAGATCGCCCTGAGCATCTCTCCCCGCACCTCTGTCCCGGCCATTCCCTTTCGCATGCAAGCCACGATCAACGGGGTTATGATCACCCTGGACGACTCGACAGGACTGACCGCCAAATCCGCCCCATCTCCGCCTGCCGCACACCCTGACCCGGCGACACAAGGAGAAACCCCCGAGCCGGGCACTACTGCCGATCCCGCTCTAAAAACCGCGGAGGCCATCGCCCTTGTCCGGTATCTTGCCGATGGTGTCAGGCAATATCTGCCGAACATTGCCATCCCGCCGGTCGAAAACCGGACGGAAAAACCTTTTACCCCCTGAACCGGATACCAGCCATGCTTCGCCCACCCTATACCAGATACAATCGCCTCTACACCTACCATCTCGACCTCAAGGATCTTCCGGCCATTGACGATCCGGATCTCATCGGCACTTGGATCGAGGACGAAACCGCCATCCTCTTTTTTCATCGACCCAAGGAACGACTGGTTAAAACTCTCTGCGAAGCTTCAGGGGCCACGGTTCTCTATGAAGCCGACCTGGACTATACCGACTGGGAAGCAGGCCGGGAAATAGAACCCTTCACGGTAGGCAGTTTGACCGTCGCACCGATCTGGGAAAAAACCGCAGCGGATATCTCTCTGGACCCAAGCGTTATCTTCGGGAGCGGCTTCCACCCCTCAACCCGCCTCTGCCTAGAAGGGCTGCTCAAATACACTTCCAGTCCGGAAATCACCATCAACACCGCCCTTGATCTGGGTTGCGGCACAGGACTTCTGTCCATTGCCGCGGCCAAACAAGGGGTGAGTCGGATTACCGCCTGCGACAACAACCGGCTGGCCTGCCAGGTGGCCAGCGCCAACTGCCAAGCCAATGAAGTAGAGGACATGGTTACCGTCCTTGAAACCGACCTCCGCCAACAATGCCCCGACACCAGAGTGGACCTGGTCATGGCCAATCTCTACAAGGGCTTGATGCTTGAACTTTTCCAAAATCCTGATTTCTGGCAGGCAAAGCTGTATCTGCTTTCCGGATTTATTCCCGGCATGGAAGAGGATCTTCTGGCCGCTCTCCCGCACAGCGGAATCACTTTTCTGGAAAGAACACGAAACGACCGTTGGTGCTCCTGGGTCCTTTTACGGCAGTAAACAACAGGTCTGCCCCTCGATGGCATCGCTGTTCAGCGGGCATTTCTGCCGCGCCCAAGATATCTTGGGCACTGCCTGCGTTTTTCCGTACTGCATTCGGCAACCTCCCAGCACGGGGCATAGTGGAGCAGCTTGCCCATGGAGGCAATGGTGATGCCGCCTCCGTGGATCATGCCGAAAATACACCGAATCCAGGCGATATCATCAGAACTGTAATACCGCCATTTGCCCTTGCGGCTCGGGGTGACTAGCCCCGCTTTTTCATAATTGCGCAAGGTGCGCGGATGCAAGTCCAGCATATCGGCTGCTGCCGAAATCCTGTAGATTGAAGGATGGGTTTGATATCGCATGAGCAAATCCTTTTTATTTTCTCTAAAGTTTAGGGAAAGCGCGCTCACTCACCCTGCAGCGGGAAACGAATCGTTATCCTGGCATATTTCCCTTCTTCCCCGGTTATCGACAACAATCCGCCATGGTCTTCGACAATCCTGCGGCAGACAGCCAGCATCCGCCCCCAACTCCCTGACGAAAATTCTCTGCCCTGACTGAGATTCAGTGGGGTTTCAGGTGGGATCACAGCCCCGAAATCCATGATGCTGATCTCAAAAATCCGCCCCTGGACATTGTCCACGACAGTCTGTGTGGCAACGCTGATTTTTTTACGCGGGTCCCTGCCTGCAAACCTCTCACCGAGAGTGGCCCGAACGCTGTTGAGAATGCCTAAAAAAACCTGCTGCATTTCCTGGGCGTGCACCGGAATCACCGGCGGCTCAACCTCCAAGTCGGTCTCAACCTGGACGCCCTCGCTTTTCAGATGATAGCCGATGAGCAGCAGGGCATCATCCAGCACAGTGGACACAGGCAGAAACTCTCCTGCAGTTGCACTATCTTCCTGGCCATACAGGATGAACTTTCGGATTATTTCCGCAATGCGCTCTCCGGTCTCAATGATTTTAGTGAGCAGCACGTTCTGCGGCTGGCCAGGTTTTTTAAGCTGTTCCTCATCGGCCAGCACCTGAGCATAGTTGATCAGCCCGTTGCCAAGATCCCCCACCTCATGCGAAACTCCACCGGCAAGGGCCGCGATCATCTCCAGCCTCAGGCTTGCCTCGCCGCCCCCGACACTGTCCTGCCGGGCAAGAGGATAGCCTACAAGAATCAGCCGTTCAGCCTCCTCGCTCAGCTCACGATCCGAGACAGCTTTGCAGAGAAATCTTCGGGAAGGCGTGGCTCCGGCAAACGCCAACTGGACCCCATCCTCCGAGCGTAGTTTTTCCAGCAGCGCCGTGGTGTCACCTGCCAGGCCGGGCTGGATCGGCGCCAAAAAATCACGCCAGGATCGACCGGAAAGCTGCTCGGCCTCAGTGCCTGCAATGTTTGTAAAAACCGGATTTGCTTCGAGAATGCCTCCCGACGGAGACAGGGTCAGCTGAATCACCCGTAAAGCCTCAAAAAGCCGGGCATGCAGATTTTCCCTGCTTGCCAAATGCTGCTGCCCCTCAATGGTGTGCAGGGCCAGGCCGAGATCGCCTGCAAATCCCTCAAGCAATTCCATCTCCTTGTCATCAAACCCCGTAGGAGAAATCGCGTAGATGGAAAGCACGCCATAGGCGGTATTCTGCCAGATAATCGGCAATGCGGCGCAGGCCGCATGCCCTTCGGCCAGGGGGGTCCCCTTGAGCAGACCCTTGGGAATACCAGCCAGGATATCCATCCGCACAACCGGAGCCCGGGAACGCAGCGCCAGGGCCGCAGGATTTTGCTCCAACCCCTTTTCCTCGGCTTCAGTGAGCAGGATAGCCATGCAGGTTTCGCATTCCTTATTGCTCATGGATGTCGCGCCATCCGCAGTCACCGGCATGACATCTCCACCCTCTTCGGCCTGGCCTATCCAGATCAGGCAATACTCGTGATTTGCAAGCAGGGCCCGGCACACTTCCTTGAACAGGGAATCCCTGGTCTTGCACTTGGCAATAGCCAACTGCGCACCCTTAACTGCCGAAGCAACCCGTTGAAACTTTGCCAGCCCCTGGGCCGTGATATCGCGGGCCATCAAAAGGTCGTGAAATGAATAGGCCAGTTCCGAAACCTCCCCGCTTCTCCCGGGAATGGAAAGACCTGGCCTTACGCCGGAAGCCACTTCTTTCACCTGCTGCACAAGATCCAGCAAAGGGACAATCAGTCGCCTTTGGAAAAAAAGAAGCATGACAATGATCAGGCTGACCACAAGAGCCAGGGCGCCGATCACCACATTCTGAAAACTGACCAGTTCGCGTTTGCCGTGTTCGACCAGAACCCGATCGAAGAGCATGAGCCGCTCTCCCAGGGTACGTATTTCCGTATTGAGTTGTTTGAGTTGCTCAGGCCTGACCGGCCCGGCGCTAATCTTTCTCACGAGCAGGATAAGGCCGGGAAGGTCGGTGGCGTTGGCCAAGGTGAGTTTATAATGATCGTCTATGGACCGGTTTCCGATAATTGAAGCCAGATTAAGATTAAGCTCCTCCAATTCCGCACTGACCGGAGTCAGCCCGTCATACTGCCCTTCAAGCAGGTTTTCGGTTACATGCTCCCGGATGATGGCGAACTGGAAGATCAATTTTTCGGTCTGTCGGCTTACTTCCACATGATTGCGGTACAACTGATACTGCCTGATTCCCAGGCCCAACAGAGCCACAAGAATCAGCGCAACCGAGACTGCTGTGGCATTGATTGTTTTTTTCAACGGAAAGGCCATTTCAGTATATCCGTCGGCAGGGCCGGAAACCCGGCCCTGCCATTTTCCATCATAAATAATGGCGTTCTTATTTGGTTTCCTTCCAGGTGTAGAGGATCGGCATCCTTGCAAGAACCGCCCGATATACCACTATATAGGTGGCGTAAACGGTGATGACGATCACCACTTCACGCCAGTGGGGAATCTCCTGGTACAATTGCCAATTGAAAGTTATAAGCGCCGTATTCAACCGGTTCAGGGCAAGGCCGAACACTGCCAGAAAAGCTCCGAAACGGGCCAGGGAAGCATTGCTGTTTCGCACGGCCATGGTGAAGACAATCAGCGGCAGAATAACTCCCACTACCATTTCAAACATGAACCACCCACCCCAGCCGGTGGCCAGATACTGCCAATCGTTATCATGGGCAATGCCGATGATTTTGATTACCAGATAGGTGATCAGGGCCAGGGAAGCGCCCTTGGCCAGTCCCAGGGTCAGTTTGCTCAGATTGTTCAAATAATTTTCATCACACCGCCAGCGCATGAACCACTTGGTAAGGGTGCTGACCACAATGAGCATGGAGAGTCCGGCAAAAACCGCGGAAACGAAGAAATGAAACCATTGAAAGGGAGATGAGTACCAAAGCGGATGGACCTTGCCCGGAGCATAGGTGAATAACGCACCCAGCGCGCCCTGATGCAGGGTGGAGAGGATGATTCCTGCGATGGTCAGACCGAGCACTATACTCTTGATAAACTGCTTGGCCTTGGGGAACCCCATCCACTCTGCGAATGCCGGAACCAACTCCGCCACCTGACAGGAAAGATAGGTCGCCACATGCCAGGCCACGAGAAAAAGAACCGCCGCCGGCCCCAGGGACACGAACATCGGGTAAATCAAACGCCAGGGCTGCCCGAGGTCCACCTGAAGAAACATGACCGCGAACAGATAACCCAGCAAGCCGTTCAGCAGACCAAGCCGCTCGATTGACTTGAAATCCTTCCGGCCAAAGAGTTCTACCGTGGTGCCCATCATAAAACCGGATGCAGAGAGCGGCACCATAACGAACAATCCCCAGCCCAGAAACAACCCCCAGGGATAATCATAGGAGGAATGCGTTACCCAGCCCAGGCCAAAGATAAAACGACCAACCAGAACCGGCAGCCCGACTGCGTAAATGGCCCAGAGCACCCAGTTGAACGGGTTGCGCAACTGAACCGCCATATACTCTTTGGGGCTGAGCCCCAGCATGATCTTCTCTTTTACGGTCCACTCGCTCCCATCCTTCTTGCGATCGGAGACAACCGGGGCGAACCCTTGTGATTTTAAGCTATTCATCGTTGCCACCTCTCCTCAGCTTTTATTTTCTTCGTTTTTCAGGGCGTCTTTCCGGTTGCTCAATAAATGGAAACCGGTAAACAATGCGGGCCAAATGGTAAGCACCATCGGCACTATCGCCAGGAACTCCTTGACATAGCTGATGATCGGCTGGTCGCCCAGATGGGTGTCGTAACCGATCTTGTCAAAGGGCACGTCGGAGAGATACATCCAGGCAGTACCGCCGACCTCTGTTTCGCCGTACACATGGTCCACATAGGCCTCAGGATTCTGCCCGATCCGCTGATGGGCAAGCTTGAGGAGATCCTTCCGTTTGCCGAAAGTCATGACTTCCTGGGGACAGGCCTCGACACAGGCAGGAGGCCTGCCGAATTTGAGGCGGGTGTCGTAGCACATGATGCACTTTTTCACCACCGGGTTGATGGCGCTGGTATAGCTGTAGGCGGGGATATAAAAAGGACAGGCAATCATGCAGGTCCGGCAGCCGACGCATACGGTCGGATCGTACATCACCGCGCCTTCGGGCGTTTTCTTGTAAGCATTGACGAAACAGGAGGTCAGGCAGGCGGGTTCGTTGCAATGATTGCATTGCACCTTCCTAAACAACGGGTGCTCCCGTCCTTCCACTTCATACTTTTGCACAACGGTGTATGCCTTTTCCGTGGTCCTGCGCGGCAGTCCCCCTTCGCGTTTTTCTTCAAACACCGAAAGATCGTCGAATGGTTTGTCCGGCGACGGCAATCCCTGCTCCTTGTTGCATGCCGCCTCACAGGTTCGACACCCAACGCATTTGGTAAGATCGACAAGCACCCCCATGCTGTCCGGGTAACCACCAAAACTCTGCCCTGCAGCCCCGGCCTGTTTGCTTGTCCCGACGGCAGCGATGGCTGCGCCACCGGCCAAGCCGCCTTTCAAGAAACTTCTGCGGTTTAACATTTTCATAATCTAACCCTCTGATATCGTTTCAGCGTAAGCCGTTGTTTCCAAAATAACCTTGCTGTCTCCCTTGCAAGGACGGCATGAAGAGCAGTAACGGAATAGCCAAGAAAACAGCAATGGTATCACCGATGGCCATTTCGTAACGGCTCCTAAACTCCAAGCCTGTGCAGCTTGCGATCAATGTCCGCCCCCATTTCCGGTTGCAGCGGTTGGAGCCGGAGCATATTTGCCGGAATTAAAAAAGGCATCCCCCTTATCGTTTCTGGTATGACAATCCTGGCAACCGGTCGGCCCGCCCATGGTGGTGTGGCAGCCAAGACATTTTTGATGATACGCACCTTTCAGACCGAGCTTTCCCTTGTGGTACATCTGCGGCGTTTCTTCGATTTTTGCCAGGTCTTCTGCGGAAAACCTTTTATCCGAATGGCAGTCCTTGCATGCGACGCTTCGTGATTTTCCTCCAGCCTCATGGCAGCGTGCGCAGGTCGGATCAGTAGGCGCTGCCCCGGTTGTGTGGTGATGGCATTCAGCACAGCTTGCCGCCACTCCGGTATGCATGGCATGATCAAATGTCACTGCGGAATAATGGCTTGCCAGACTGCCGAGCTCCACCGAAGCAGGGCCATCCACGGCCCAACTCTGTGCGGCAAGTGGCGCGGTCAGGAGCATCAGCGCCGCCATCCCCACGAGTGTCTTTTTTCTTCCTCCCATTTTGGTCTCCTTTTGAAAAAGTAATCTCGTAAAAAACAAACTCTCTTTTTGCTCTCCATACTTCAGAGAATTCCTTGCGCCATGGATGTTCCTGTTAACCCCGTTCAAACGGCGCCTCAGGGATTCCGTCAGCTGATTAAGCACATCCTGTGCCAACCGTTGCGACTTGCTGCACGAACGACTGCCGCAACTCTCGGTGACGAATTCCTTTTGCTTAACCCATCAGGCAAAACGTCAGGTTTCAGCAATAAGAAATTCGGCTGTCTTAAAAAACGAAAGCGTTTACTGATTGAAGGCCGGGAAAGATTCTCCCGAAGAAGAAGAAAAAAAATTACTGCAGTTTTTTTTCCTGTGTGATGGCGATGCGCAACGTAGCAAAAAAGTGTCGCATGCAACACATGTGTTGCCACATATGTGTTGCATGCGACAGATGCCTCGCATTAACAGACACAGCTAGCCGAGCAGCCCGGTTTGCTCTGTGTTTTCTTCGCTCAATTTGTGGCAGGACAGTATGATATCGACTTCTTCCGCGTCAATGGTTTCATGGTTAAGAAGCGCTTCAGCCAACTTATGCAGATAGGTTATTCTTCCTTCAAGAACAATGATCGCATCCTGATAGCATTCCGCAATGATCCTTGTTACTTCCTCATCAATTGCCCTGGCTATTTCTTCACTGTAGGGCCGTTGTTGCGAACCGTTTCCGAGAAAGCCCTGATCACGCGTGACAAACGCCCTTGGCCCAAGCCGCTCACTCATGCCGAATTGACAGACCATCCGGGTGGCGATATCCGTGGCCGCCTGCAAATCATTGCTGGCTCCAGTGGAAAATTCATTGAAAATGATTTCCTCCGCCGTTCTGCCGCCAAGCAAAATGGTGATGCGGTTCGTCAAGTATTCTTTGGAATAGGCATGGCGGTCATCAATGGGCATTTGCTGCATAACGCCCATGGCCTGGCCTCTGGGGATAATGGTGATCTTGTGTACAGGATCGGTGTTCGGCAAAACCTTGGCAATGATCGCGTGCCCGGCTTCATGGTATGCGGTAACTTTGCGCTGTTGTTCACTGACAACCAGCCCAGTTCTTTCAACCCCCATGAGGATCTTGTCCTTGGCATCCTCAATGTCGCTGAGCTGAATTCCTTCTTTGCCCTTGCGCGCCGCCATCAGGGCTGATTCGTTGATGAGGTTGGCGAGATCGGCACCGGTGAATCCGGGAGTGGACTGGGCCACGATCTTCAGGTCGACATTCGCATCCATAAGCACGTTGCGGGAATGCACCTCAAGGATCTTGCGCCGCCCCTTCACATCAGGCGGCATGATAGTGACCTGGCGATCAAATCTCCCCGGCCGCATCAAGGCAGGATCCAGCACATCCGGCCTGTTTGTCGCGGCAACAATAATAACGGTCTGATCGCTCTGAAAACCGTCCATCTCCACAAGCAGCGCGTTAAGGGTCTGTTCCCGCTCATCCTGTCCGCCCATTGCCCCGGCCGCGCCACGGCTACGACCCACCGCGTCAATCTCATCGATAAAAATAATGCAGGGCGCGCTTTTCTTGGCCTGCGCAAAAAGGTCTCGAACCCGTGAAGCGCCAACACCAACAAACATCTCGACAAAATCAGAGCCGCTGATGCTGTAAAAGGGAACCCCTGCTTCCCCGGCAATGGCCTTGGCCAACAAAGTTTTCCCTGTGCCTGGAGGGCCTTGCAGCAACACCCCCTTGGGGATCTTGCCGCCGAGACGCGTGATTTTTTTTGAATCCTTCAAAAAATCCACTATTTCCACAAGCTCTTCCTTTGCCTCAGGAATGCCTGCCACATCGTCAAAGGTCACCTTCCCGGCTTTTTCCGGGTCCATGGCGATCTTCTTATTGCCAAACCCGCTGGTGCCGCCTTTCTGGCCGCGGAACATGAAAAACATCCAACCTCCCATGAGCAGCAAAACAGGAAAGGTGGTTGACCAGAAAGGCGAAACCGCCCGGGGAGGTCCGGCGGAAATACGGATGTTCTTGTTCTCGAGCTTAGGGATCAGATGCTGGACATCCGGCGCATAGGTTGAAAATGGCTGACCAAAACTGTCAGTACCGAGGATCTCCTGACCCTGTATCCGAAGGTCCTGTATCTCATTGTTTTCCAATTTGGAAAGAAAAGCGGAATACTCAAGCATCGGCAGACGGCTTTCAACAAGCCAGACGTTGTACGCAACAACGGCCAGAGTTGCCGCCAACATGATCAACAGATAATTTCGCACGTATTTGGCCACGTTTCCCCCTCCTGGGCAAGAATGAATGCTGCGCACAGTGAATGCGCCGGACAGCTTTCCATATTGCAACAACCGGACCATGCCACCATTCCAGCCTATCACTCCACCGGGAAAAACAGCAAAAAAAAAGCCCGGGCGAACCCGGGCCAGGAAGGAGGTGCTGCAAGGTTATCAGCGTTGGCCGGGAACCGTAACCTTCGGGGTATTGACATACTTGAAGAACACCGGGAATGC
>JAHJTI010000310.1 GCA_018829945.1 Pseudomonadota bacterium
CGAGAGCCACCTCGGTTTCGATCTGGCCGGTGATGGGGTTGGCGATGGTCACCGCTCCGTTGCTCAATTTGGTGCGTTCGGCCAGCACGGAGAGGCTTTCTTCCAGGCATTTGCGCAGGTCATCGGAAGAGGCCAGCGCCCTGGTTATCTCATACAGGGTGCCAAGATCGATGGGTTCGCGGTTGTTTTCAGGCATGTGCTTTCCTTGCGGTTTTCTTACGGTTTGGTATGCGTCATTTGCAAATGCGCTGGGCATTATAACAAATTTGTCTGATGTTGCACTCGAAAATGTGGTGCGACTGACACCGTATGGTTTCGTTGTGTGTTTTTGGAGAGACTCGATTTCCCTGAAAGGGGAAACAGGAGTATTCGCTTGACAGGATCGTTTTTCCTGTGAGTAAACTGTTCTAGTAGGGATAACGATTACGATACGGGGAGATTAGTGGGGTTTTCGGCGGCAGGATTCGGGGCTGCGCCACTGACAACGGGAGAAAGAAACAATGTTCCGGAAAGCGAGCCTTAAAAACAAGTTGATGGCCGGTTTTGCCGGGCCGGTTGTCGTCATTGTTGCCTTGGTCGTGGCCGTGTATCTGGCTGTGGGATACGCGGAAAAGACAAGCAAGCAGAGCAAGGAGGCATTTGCTTTGGCAGTAACAGCCAAGCAGATGCAGCAGGATATTATCCAGGTCCAGCAATGGCTCACAGATATCTCCGCAACCCGTGGTCTTGATGGGCTCAACGATGGCTTTACCGAGGCGGAAAACAGTCGGCAATCTTTTTACGAAGGGGTGAAAGCATTCCGGGAGGCGTATGCCAGGGAAAACGACCAGGCCAAGGCGCAGAAGCTTGAAGATATTGTCGTAAATTTTGAAAAATATTACAGCGTGGGCAAGCAGATGGCCCAGGCCTATATTGACGGCGGCCCGGAAATGGGGAACAAATCGATGGGCAGCTTCGATGATGCAGCCAGCGGTTTGGCCGAGGTTTTTCAGCCCTTTGTGGACGAGGATGTCGCCCATGGCAACAACCTGGTTGAATCTCTGGTTTTATTTTTAAACAGGCTGCTGTTTGGAGCCCTGAGCGTTGGTTCTTTTGTCATTCTGGCGACAGGTGTCGGCGCCACCCTGTTTATCCGATCCATTACCCGGCCCATGCAGGAGATAAGCGTCGGGCTGAAAGAGTCGGCAAACCAGGTGGCCATAGCATCAGGAGAGGTGGCCTCGGCAAGCCAGTCTCTGGCTCAGGGCGCATCGCAACAGGCTGCCTCTTTGGAAGAAACCGCGGCAGCCACCGAGGAAATTACCTCGATGATCAAGCAGGATTCGGAAAATCTGCACCAGGCTGATACCCTGATGCAAGAGTCCGGCAAGGTTGTCGGTCAGGTGGACACGGTCATGAGCCGTCTGGCAACCTCAATGGCGGAAATCTCCACTGCCAGCGCCGAAACCCAGAAAATCGTCAAAACCATCGATGAAATCGCCTTTCAGACCAACCTGCTGGCCCTCAACGCCGCAGTGGAGGCAGCCAGGGCAGGAGAGGCCGGGGCCGGATTTGCCGTGGTGGCTGACGAGGTGCGCAACTTGGCCATGCGGGCGGCCGAAGCGGCAAAAAACACCTCGGATCTCATCAGCGGCACCGTTGCCAAGGTCAGTGCCGGGAGCCAGTTGGTCAGCGAGGCAGGAGAATCTTTTTCCAATGCCTCTCAATCGCAACAGCGCGTCGGTATTCTGGTGGCGGATATTTCCAGGTCTTCCAAGGAGCAGGCCACGTCTATTGTGCAGTTGAGCAACACGATCAACGAAGTGGACGCCGGAACCCAGCAGGCTGCTGCGGCAGCCGAAGAATCCGCTTCCGCCTCCGAAGAGTTGAGCGCCCATGCCGAGATGTTGAAGGGCATCGCGTTGGATCTTGATCGGTTGATTGAGGGGGGCGGCACCGACGCATGATCCGCCCGGGTATTTTTATTGCTCCGGAAAGATCAAACAGGTCGTGAGATGAAAGCCACGGCTGACATTTTTTTTACTGTAATTGTCGCGCCGCCTACGGACGGCGCTTTTTTTTCGGTGACGAGGTCATGGGGAGATGCGGCGGCGGTGTCTAGTAACTTGTGCCAGAGCCGGCCGGTAGGCGGCGCCGGAATGATGAACTCTTCTGAAGTGTGGTCTCCGTTGAGCATAACGAAAAAATCATCGTCATAGCGTACACCGGCATTCTCCCCATACAGCACAAAGGCCAAGGTTTTGCATTCTGTTGACCAGTCCGGCTGCCCCGGGGTGAGCGACTGCCACTCGATTTCCGGGTGCTGGTCCTTTTCGGAGAAGAAGTCGGAGCGGTGAAAAACAGGATGTTTTTTTCGCAGGGCGATGAGTTGGGTGAAAAAACGTAATAGACCATGGTTTCGCTCCGCCAGTTCCCAATTGAGCCAGCTTATTTCATTGTCCTGACAGTAGGCGTTGTTGTTGCCCTGTTGGGTTCGTCCGAACTCATCGCCTGCCACCAGCATGGGCACCCCTTGGGAAAGCATGAGGATGGCGGCAAAGGTCTTGATGCGCCGGAGGCGCAATTTTTCTATGACAGTGTCGTTTGTTGGCCCTTCGCTGCCGCTGTTCCAGCTGATATTGTTGTTGCAGCCGTCCCGGCTGTCTTCGCCGTTGTCCAGATTATGTTTTTCGTTGTAGCTTACCTGATCGTACAAAGTGAAGCCGTCGTGGCTGGTGATGAAGTTGATGCTGTTGCAGGGCTTCCTGCCATCATCTTGGTAGAGGTCGGCGCTGCCCGCAATTCGGGTGGCGAGAGGCGCCGTCATGCCGGATTGCCCGCAGAGGAAGCGCCGGATGTCATCGCGGAATTTGCCGTTCCATTCGGCCCAGCGCTGGTTGGTTGAAAAGCTTCCCACCTGATAGAGTCCCGCGGCATCCCATGCCTCGGCAATTATTTTGGTATGGGCGAGAATGGGGTCTTCGGCGATCTTTTCCACCATGGGCGGATTGCTCAGCACGTGTCCCTGCTGGTCGCGTCCCAGAACGCTGGCAAGGTCGAAGCGAAAGCCGTCCACATGCATCTCGATCACCCAGTAGCGCAGGCAGTCCATGATCAGATGCCGGACCAGCGGATGGTTGCAGTTCACGGTGTTGCCGCAGCCGGAAAAGTTGAGATACTCCCTGCTCTGCGGGTCGAGCAGGTAATAAATGATATTGTCCAATCCCCTGAAACTGATGACCGGGCCGTCGCCGCCTCCCTCCGCCGTATGGTTGAAGACCACGTCGAGAATCACCTCGATTCCAGCCCGATGAAAGGCCTTGACCATTTCCTTGAACTCGCGGACCTGATTGCCGTTGCGGCCATTCACCGCATAGGCGGCTTTGGGGGCGAAAAAGGAGATGGGGCTGTAGCCCCAGAAGTTCTTCAGACGTTCGCCGGTGCGGGGGTTGCTGTTGGTGATCTCGTGTTCGTTGAATTCGGTGACCGGTAAAAGTTCCACAGCGGTGATGCCCAGTTTTTTAAGATAGGGTATTTTTTCCACCAAACCGTGGTAGGTTCCGCCGTGTTTCACGCCGGAACTGGCATGGCGGGTGAAGCCGCGGACGTGCAATTCGTAGATGATGCTTTTTTCGAGAGGAATATTAAGGGGCCGGTCGCCTTCCCAGTCAAAATCATCGCCGATGATACAGCAGCGGCGTTGGAAGGTGCTCAGGGGGGTGCAGAGACCGCTGCGGCAGTATGCTATCCCCCACTCGGAGCCGCCGGTGAGGGCTTTGGCATAAGGATCGAGCAATAATTTGTCTTTGGAGAAAAAATGCCCTGCTCCTTTCGGGTCGTAAGGGCCTGACACGCGATAGCCATACCGGAGGTTGGTGTCAAGATCGTGGAGCAGGATATGCCAGATGTGTCCGGTCCGGTTGATCTTCGGGTCGAGCGGAATCTCGGCGCAGGGGTCTTCCGTGCCGGTTTTGAACAGAACAAGGGTAACGGTTTCGGCATGCCGGGAAAACACGGCAAAATTAACTCCTTCCGGCTTCAGGAAAGAGCCCATGGGCAGAGGATAACCAGCGCTTGTGGTAAATTTTTCTTTTTTCATGGGGCATTTCTCCTTGCATGGAGAGAAGATAGTAATTATATTTAGTATTAATTACTATTATATATAATGCGTTTTTTTTATTATATCGTTTTCCTGGAAAGGAAGGAAATAAAACCGAGGAGGTGTGGTATGGGATTAGCGGAAAAATTTGGTCTTGGCAGTCAGCCTGTGTCGATTGATTGGGACCTCACCCCGTCCGACACCTTTGCCATGTTTGAAAGCTGGGGCGGCAAGAACCAGGAGCGGATCCGCAACAACTCGGAACTCCACTATTATTTTTATATTGATAACTGGAGTTCTCCTGCCAGGTTATGTCTGATGGAGCGGGGCGTGAAGCACGCCAAGATTCTTGCTCATATTGTCTGCCCGCAGGATATGCTGAAAAAATGCGTGGCTCGGCAGGGCAAGGACATGCGCGACCAGAGCTATGCCATCGACGACGGCATCAAGCAATGGCTGCTGGAAAAAATCATCGAGAGCGAGGATTCTTCCCGGATAGAGCTGGTGGACAACAGTGTGCCGCAGGAAGAGATGGAAACCGGCTTGCCGAAGAAGGGCGATCCTCTGCCCGCCCTGAAAAAAATCAGTCTGCGTGCTGCCGGTACCGTGCTCACGGAGCAGGAAGCAACAGAACTGGCTGCACAGCATAATTTTTACGACAGCCAGAATAATCCCAAGGGCAGATTCGTTAACGCCTTGGTGGATAACGGCGAAGGTTTGACCGTTACCGATCAGGCAACCGGAATCATGTGGGAGCGTGGCGGTTGTGATCTCACCACCATCCGCAATGCTCAGAAATATGTGGAACAGCTCAACCGTGAGCGTTTTGCCGGATTCAGTGACTGGCGGCTCCCCACCATGGAAGAGGCGTTCTCCCTGCTGGAGCCGAAGGTGAATGAAAAGGGCGTTCATCTCCATCCGTGTTTTTCCAAAGAACAGCCGTTTATCTTTCTGGCCGACCAACGCAAACCCGGCGGCTATTGGTTTATGGATTTCAAACAGGGCACACCTTTCTGGGCCTCGGGCACGATTCCCGGCGGGTTTGGCAGGGTGTGCAGATCCGCTTAATACAAAAGAAGCGCGATGGCTTAAGAAAAGGGCTGCCTGCGGGTGGCCCTTTTTCGTGTGGGCATTGGGCGTCAGGGTAACAAATTCTTGCAATTTATCCTGAGCGGTTATAAAGAACCTACGAGGTTGAAATGTGTATCATGCTTTCCTGCTTGTACCTTGAAGCGGGAATTTTTTACTGAAAAAAGACCGAGAGGAATCGCCATGCCTGAGTTCAACAATGTAACCATCGTGAAAAAAGCCAATGTCTATTTTGACGGCAAGGTCACCAGCCGTACAGTGGTGTTTGGTGACGGTTCCCAGAAGACCCTGGGCATCATGCTGCCCGGGGAGTATGAATTCAACACGGCGGACAAGGAAATCATGGAGATTCTGGCCGGAGACCTGGAGGTCATGCTGCCGGGGGCGTCTGGCTGGAAAACGGTACAGGGCGGCGAATCCTTTGAGGTTCCGGCCCACTCCAAGTTCGGGTTGAAGATCAGAAGTCTTACCGACTACTGCTGTTCATTCATCAAATAAAGCGGGCCGGCAGTTCCTTTTTTTAAGGATTGGAACTGTGGGCCATGGGCGGTAAATGATGCGACAAGCGCGTTGTATGCCACAGGGTGATGCGTGACGCCTCACCAGCAGTCCAAGGCAGTTACCGGTATCTCTCCCCTGGGACGCATCCGTCCTTTTGTCGGGAAATATTCTTCCCGTCTTGTGGGCGGGTTCCTCGCCTTACTGGTTGTCGATCTTCTGCAACTGGGAATCCCCCGTCTGGTGAAAAGGGCGGTGGATCTCCTGGCCCACGGCACGGCCACCCAGTTTGCCTTGATCCAGAGCGCCCTTTTCATTTTCCTGCTTGCCCTCGGCATCGCCGGTTGTCGTTTTGTCTGGCGGTATCTGATCCTCGGATTTTCCCGTCTGGTGGAGCGCGATCTGCGCGATGATTTTTTCCACCGTTTGCTCACCTTGGACCGACCTTTTTTTCAAAAAAAACCGGTTGGCGCGATTATGGCGTTGGCTACCAATGATCTTGCTGCGGTGCAGCTTGCCGGGGGGATGGGGCTGGTCGCCTCAGTTGATGCCGCAATCATGGGCATTGCAGCCATCGCCTGCATGGCCTATATCAGCCCGCAACTCGCCCTGATCGCCGTTCTCCCCATGCCGTTGCTGGCGGTGTTGACCAGGGTGCTTTCCGCCCGGCTGCATCGCCGTTTTCTTAAGGTGCAGGAGCAGTTTTCCCGGCTCACCGAATTTGCCAGAAGCACCATCACCAGTATTCGCCTGCTCAAAGCCTATACCCAGGAGGCGCCGCAAGCCGAGTCCTTCAGCCGCCTTGGCCGTCAGTATCAGAAGGACAATATCCGGCTGGCCAGGGTGCATGGCACGCTGTTCCCCATTTCCGGGTTGGTCGGCAACACCAGCCTGATGCTGGTCATTTTTTTCGGCGGACGTCTGGTAATCAGCGGGGCGATCACGGTGGGGGATTTTGTTGCTTTTATTTCCTATCTCTACATGCTGACCTGGCCCATGATGGCGGTGGGTTGGGTGACCAATCTTTTTCAGCGCGGGGTTACTTCTCTTGGGCGGATTGGCGAGGTCATGGATGCTAAACCCACCCTGAAAGACCCGGCCCAGCCCGTTTCTTTTCCCGCAGGGCAAACCGAGATCAGTTTGCGAAATCTCCATTTTCAATATGAGGGGCAGGACCAGCCGGCTCTGGCCGAGGTTAATTGCGTTATTCGGGGTGGAGAGATTGTCGGTCTGGTCGGCAGGAGCGGCTCCGGGAAAAGTACGCTCTGTCATCTTCTTGCCCGGCAATACCCTGTGAAGGACGGGGCTATTTTCCTTAATGGCGTTGATATCAACCGATTGCCCCTGGTTGCGGTGCGTGAGCGGGTTGCCTATGTGCCTCAGGATGTGCTGCTTTTTTCCGATACCGTGGCGGCGAATATCGCTTTTGGCAATCCGGCTGCCAGCCAGGAGCAAATCGAGGAAGCGGCCCGGATCTGCAGGATTCATGAGGAAATTCTCGGGTTCAGCGAGGGGTATCAGACCCGAATCGGCGAGCGGGGCGTCAAGCTTTCCGGCGGCCAGCGTCAGCGCATCGCCCTGGCCCGGGCCATTCTTCTGGACCGGCCCATGCTGATCATCGATGACAGCCTCTCCGCCGTGGATCTCGAAACCGAACAAAAGATCATCAGCGGGCTGGCAACCTATCTGCCGGGGCGGACCTGTCTCATTGTTTCACACCGTATCGCGCCTCTGCGGGATGCGGCGCGGATTATGGTGCTGGAAGAAGGGAGGTTGCTGGCCCAGGGCAACCATGCGGAATTGCTGGCTACAAATACTTTTTACCGCAATATGTACCATCAGCAGCAGATGCGGCGGCACCAGGGAAAGGAGCTGTAATCGTGCGGGATAATTACGGCTATTTCGAAGAAGACCAACTGGGCAATTTCGGTGATCTCAGCCTGTGGCGGCGGATTGTCTTTCTGGGCAAACCATACTGGCTCGGAGCCATGCTGGCCGTGCTGCTTTCCTTTGTCGCGGTGGGCTGCAGTCTGGCCTTGCCCTATCTTATCCGGCTGGCTGTGGATGATTTCATCCTCAATACCACCGCTGCCGTTGATGTCCGCCTTGCGGGTCTCAAGCAACTGGCCCTTGTTTTTTGCGGACTCATGGCCCTTGAGTTTCTCTCCAATTTCGTTCAGGTGCTTATCCTGGAATGGACAGGGCAAAAAATCATGCACCGGATGCGGCAGATGATGTTTGTGCATCTTCTGCGCCTTGATCTGAAATATTTTCACCGGAACCCGGCAGGCCGTCTGGTAACGCGGCTGACCAACGATATCCAGAACATGCACGAGATGTTCACCTCGGTAATCGTCACCCTGTTCAATGATGGGGTCAAGCTCCTCGGCATTCTGGGGATTTTGTTCTGGATGAACTGGCGGCTGGCCCTGTGCATCTGTCTGCTTCTCCCGCTGATGGCGAGCAACACTCTGTGGTTCAGCCGTCTGGCCCGCGACGCCTTTCGGCAGATCCGGACCCATCTTTCCCGGATCAACTCCTTTTTGCAGGAATCACTCTCCGGCGTGTCGCTCATCCAGCTTTTTCTGCGGGAACGCTCCACCCATGCGCAATTTGCCGTGCTCAACCAGGCCTTTTATGAGAAGGCCCTCTATCAGATCAAAGTGTTTGCCGTGTTCATGCCGCTCATCGAGTTGATGAGCGCCATAACCATCGGCGCTATCCTCTGGTACGGAGGCGGTCAGGTTATGAGCGGGGAGATGACCATCGGAATGCTGGTGGCCTTTCTTTCCTATATGCGGCTCTTTTTTCAGCCCATGCGCGAGCTGTCGCAGAAATATTCCATTGTTCAGTCGGCTCTGGCTTCGGCGGAGCGAATTTTTCAGCTCCTTGATTCCAAAGAGACTCTGCCGGTGGCGCCAAATCCTGTAAAACCTGCCTCCTGCAAGGGTGAGATCGAATTTAAGGATGTGAGCTTCGGGTATGAGGCCAACCGGTCGGTGCTGGATCATTTCTCCTTAACGATTCCGGCTGGCCAGACCCTGGCCATTGTCGGGGCCACCGGCAGCGGCAAGACCACGATCATCAACCTGTTGGAACGGTTTTATGACCCGGAGAAAGGAAAAATCCTGCTGGACGGCATTGACCTGCAAGACCTTGATCCCGAATGGCTGCGCCGCCAGGTCGGCCTGGTGATGCAGGATGTTTTTCTCCTGCCCGGCACCATTCGGGACAATGTCCTGCTCGACGGGGAAAAAACCGACGAAGCGCTGTGGGATATCCTTGAAAAATCCCAACTGGGCCGGTTCGTGCGCCAGTTGCCTGAGGGGCTTGCGACCAGGGTGGGAGAGGGCGGCATGGATCTTTCCGCCGGCCAGCGGCAATTGCTGGCCTTTGCCAGGGTTCTCGCCAGGGAGCCGCGCATCCTGGTCCTGGACGAGGCCACCGCCAGCGTTGATTCGGAAAGCGAGATGCTCACCGAGAAGGCCATTGGCGCAACATTCGCCGGACGAACCAACATTGTCATCGCCCATCGGCTTTCCACCATCCGCAGAGCCGATCATATTCTGGTCATGGCCGATGGCAAGATCATCGAGCAGGGGAGTCATGCGGCACTGGCCGTGGCCAACGGACCGTACAGGAAGCTGCTGACTATTTTCAGCGCCGGGCAGGGGCATGATCGTATTGCCGGCGTTTCCGCAGGCGGGAACGAAAATGTGATCGTCGAGGAATCGTTGCAGTTGGAGGTGTAGGCTATTTTTCTGTTTGTTTCCCAACTCTGGCCTTCGACAGGCTCAGGCCGAACGGTATTTAAGACTCAGGCTGAACGGTATTTGAGGCTCAGGTCGAGCGGTATTTCAGATTCAGACCGAGCGGTATTTCAGATTCAGACCGAACGGTATTTCAGGTTCAGGCGAACGGTATTTTTCGTAATACAGTAATATTCCGTTCGTGCTGAGCCTGTCGAA
>JAHJTI010000338.1 GCA_018829945.1 Pseudomonadota bacterium
ATTGAACGGTCATCCGGTTCTTTGCGCCCTTCACGCCTTAAACGTCGCTTATGAGTTTAGCGGCCGGATCCTTTTCAGCCGCGTTTTTGGCTTTCCCCCCAAGGCTTGACTACTACTTCTTTGCAAATTTCTTGCGCTTCAGGCCAACCAGACCGATAAGTCCGGAGCCAAGCAGAAACGCGGTGCCTGGCTAGTTTACGCGAGTGGAAGTAGTGATTATACCGTCAGAAACGGGAGTATAAGTGATACCATTGCCATCGGTGTTATTCCGGTTAAGATCCACTCCTTCTGCTAGTATAAGTTCATCTCCCCAGGTCCATACCCCTTCTGCAGCTTGTGTTGTGAAATCCAGGTCATTCTTGTGTTGTTTCTTTAGTTCCTTCTTTTCCTCCTTTGCTAATTCTTTATTGAAAAGTTTCAAAACAGCTTTATCAATAGAAAAGTCTGTGCCTATAGACCCGTTCGCGTTTGAAATTACTCTAAAGTCAAGAATTCGTTCAGCAGAGGCGGTTCCCGGTATACCTGCGCCGACAAAAAGAAGAAAAATCATTATTACAATTTTTTTCATAAACATTTTTTTCATAAACTTTCTTTTAGGTTTGTAGTTTGTTAAAGGTTGTATGGTATTTATTTTAGAGTGTTAGGAAAAAAAGAAAATCCGAAGGCGCCTTTACGAACCGGGCGTGGGCCGCATCCGCCGCAGCCTCCTTATCCACCGGACGGACCCGCGGGTCCTGAATACTTAATCCCGCGGCAATAACCGTCACTTCCCGCAGCGCATTCTGGTCGCGGGCCTCAATGATCATCCGGGAGATCCTTGGATCCAGAGGCAGACGGGCCATGAGCCTGCCGTGCGCAGTAAGCTGTCGCTTTCGGTCCAAGGCGCCAAGCTCGGTGAGCAGTCCATACCCATCCTGGATGGCCCGACCTGAAGGCGGGTCGAGAAATGGGAAGCGAGCCGGGTCGCCCAGCCGAAGACTGGTCATCCGCAAAATGACCTCAGCCAGATTGGTGCGCAGAATCTCAGGCTGCGTGTATTCAGGCCGATTGCGGTAATCCTCCTCGGAGTAGAGGCGAATACAAACCCCTGGCCCCACCCTGCCGCAACGCCCCTTGCGCTGATCGCAACTTGCCTGGGAAACCTCGACGATGGGCAGCTTGCTGGTCCGTGCCCGAACATTATAGCTGGCCATTCGGGCCAGCCCGGTATCCACTACATACCGGATGCCGGGGACGGTGATGGACGTTTCGGCCACATTTGTGGCAACCACGACCTTCTGACCTTTTACCGGCTGAAAGATTTTTTTCTGATCGCCTGGCGAGAGTCTGCCGAACAGGGGCAACACCACAGGTGCTTGACCGCCCCCCCGTTTATCAAGACGTGCAGTCAGCGCCTCAACGGTTTCCAGAATATCCCGTTCACTGGGCATGAAAACCAGAATATCCCCGGGTCCTTCATTCTGACGCAGGTCGCAAACAGCCTGAACGGCTTGATCCACATAACTCTGTTCCCCTTCCTCCTCCTTTTCCGGGTCCAGAGGCTGATAGAGTACCTCCACCGGAAAAGTCCTGCCCGAAACCTCGATCACCGGAGCATTGCCGAAATGTTTGGCAAACCGTGATGTGTCGATTGTGGCTGAAGTGATCAGCACCGACAGGTCCGGGCGACGCTTTAAAAGCTGCTTGAGCAAACCGAGAAGAAAATCGATATTCAGACTGCGTTCGTGAGCCTCGTCGATGATGATCGTATCGTAGGCGGAGAGATTCCGATCATGGTGCGCTTCGGCAAGCAAAATGCCGTCGGTCATAAACTTGAGACGGGTATTGCGGCTGGTCTGATCCTTGAAACGTATCTTGTAGCCCACCAGAGAGGACAATCCGTCAAGTTCTTCAGCAACCCGTTCGGCCACGGCAATGGCTGCGATGCGGCGCGGCTGGGTGCATCCGATTCGCCTACGGACACCACGCCCAGCTTCAAGGCACATCTTTGGAAGCTGGGTGGTTTTTCCGGAACCGGTATCCCCGGCAATGATCACCACCTGACTGGTGCGGATCGCCTGAACAATCTCCAGTCGATGCGCCGAGATGGGCAAACCGTCAGGATAGCGCATATTCATTATATCTTTACTTGTCACTGAGGTGAGTTCCTTGGCCGTTGATACTGCCGGTTTTCCGCACCGGACACAGGATTGGCATACATTTCGCGAAGTTCAAACAGCATGGTCGGAGAGATATTTTTTTTCTTTTCTTTAAGAAGAATGCTGAACAGTCCGAAAATAAAGTAGAATTTTTAAAATTCCGAAAGTACAATACTCTCCAGTCGCGTAAAAAAGCACAGAGGCTTGATATCCAAATTTCCGCAATAATACAAATTTTCTTCTAAAAACGCAGAAAAGAACACGATAGATTAAGAAAACAAAAGAACACGGAAACAGACTGACAGGCTTATGTAGCCAACCCCGCTATCAGGCGAGGAAGAGAGGACAAGGAGGAAAAGGATGACGGAAGAAATGGGAAACGTTAACACTGCCATTGAAGCATCACAAAAAACCGTTGTCTCCCGTGAAAAGGAGACCGGCGAGGATGCCGAACGCCCCAAGGGCCCGGTGGGCCTCGATATCGGTACGAGTCACATTGTCATGGCCCAGAACAAGGGCAAGAACATCCACACCACCAAGCAACTGAACGCTTTTTTCACCATCCCTTACTCAAAATTCACCAAAAAGATCCTGGTGGACAACGAGGTGACCTTTTTTGAAAAGGGCGACATGTTTTACATCCTCGGCTATTCGGCCGAGAATTTTGCAAACATGTTCAACACCAACACCCGCCGCACCATGGAAAAAGGGTTGCTCTCCGCCCGTGAGGACGAAGGAATCAATGTCCTCCAGGCCATCATCGGTACCCTGATCAAACGGCCCAAGAACCCCGGCGAAGTCATCTGCTTCAGCATGCCCGGGACCCCGGTTGACAGCGGCCAGTCCGTGGTCTACCACGAATCCATCATCAAAATGTACCTGGCCACTCTGGGCTACAACCCTATTTCCATCAACGAAGGGTTGGCCACAGTCATGGCCGAACTGGCTGAAGACAACTTCACCGGCATCGGCATCAGCATGGGCGGCGGCATGTGCAACATCTGCCTGGCGTATCTCTCTGTGCCGGTCATCACCTACAGCATCCAGAAAGGCGGCGACTACATCGACCAGATGGTCGGCGTTTCGGTCGGCGAACCTGCCACCAAGGTCAAAACCATTAAGGAAAGCACCTTCCGACTGGCCAGACCGGCGAAGAATCGTATCGAAACCGCCCTGCACATCTATTACGACGACCTGATCCACACCCTGATCCACAGCCTGCAGGACGTGTTGCACTCTTCAGACAAGATTCCGAAGATCGCCAAGCCCATCCCCATCGTGCTGGCAGGCGGGACTGCTATGCCGACCGGCTTTAAGGAGCACTTCGAGAAAGCACTGAAGGAATTCAACCTGCCCATCGAAATTTCCGAGGTCAGGATTGCTGAAGATCCTCTCAACACCACGGCCAAAGGCGCCATGGTCATGGCGCTTTCCGAAGAAATCTAATATCAGGGAAGACAACTGAATGAGATGAGGGCGTGGCCGATTGGCCGCGCCCTTTTTTTATGCCAAACGCAATCCCAAGCAAAAAATGACTATGGGCCCGAGTCCCTATATACCAAGAGCCCTACATCACCATAGTGCCCAAAACCCTGGAAACAAATACCTTCAGAAACCGCAGTTATTATAAGACTGCGCCCTCCCGAGAAAGACGAACCTCCATCTGTTTGCCCTTCCTGACCTCAAAATTCTGTTCGCCGATCTTCCGGTTCTGATAAAAAAACTGGACAGTCCAGGTTCCGTACATCTGCATTTTTTCCGTGATGGTGAGAGCCTCTACCAGTCGCTGCATGTACATGAC
This sequence comes from Pseudomonadota bacterium, assembly GCA_018829945.1. GTDB lineage: Bacteria > Desulfobacterota > Desulfobulbia > Desulfobulbales > Desulfurivibrionaceae > Thiovibrio. Next base: position 3,940 of record JAHJTI010000338.1, read on the forward strand.
CTGCTGAGTTGAGGAGCGGATCAACTTCCCATCCGGCCCGTACCATTGGATAACCAGGGGCAGTGCCTGGTCCACCGGAAGAAAGTTGACCGAATACAGTGCGCCCAAAGTTGCCCCAACTTTTCCGGTAATATTATTCGGCCCTCCGGCAAACATCTGGAGCTTTTTCATCTTCAGCTCAACGGCGCTGATATTTTCATAGGCGGCGCTCAGCTCGGAGATCTGTTGAAACGGTTGCTGCACCAAGCCGGCACCCTCGACCTGCAATGCCCAAATTTTGACAGGACGGGAAGGAGATGTCTGCGCATCCGCGTCCTTGCTTGTGTTTCCGGCAACGACGGTTTCAACACCGCGGGGAGCCCTTCCCGTGCCCAGGCTGCTCTCAGGGCCTGGAGGGGTGAATCCTTTGGCCGTGTTGATTTTCTTGGCTCTTTTGATGTTTTTCACATTCTGCATGGTGGCCTTGGTAAGGTCGGCACCTTCCAGATTGGCTCTGTTCAGATCGGCATCATTCAAATTGGCATTGATCAGGGTAGCGTTGGACAGGTCTGCATCGGTGAGATCCGCCCAACGCAGATCACCATTCTTGAGATTAGCTCCGGTAAGCACAGCATTGGTGAGATCGGCATTAGCCAGGTCCACGTTTGTCAAATCCGCGTTGCTCAGGTTGGCATCAATCAGGTTGGCGTTTCGCAGATCAAGACTGGTAAGCTTCGCATCGCTAAGAACCGTATCGCGCAGGTTCTTAAGATCGAAATGTTTGGTTGCGGCCAGGTTGATCCCGGACAGATTCGCGCCCTTGAGATCGGCATTGCTGAAATTGGCATTGGACAATTCCGCATTGCTGAGATCCGCCCTGTTCAAATAGGCATGACTCAGTTTCGCTCTGGTAAGATCCGCGCCCTGCAGGTTGGCATTATTCAGGTTCGCGCCGCTGAGATCGACTGTGTTCAGCTTGGCCTTGCGCAGATCGGCACTGGTAAGATTGGTCTTGGCCATGATGGTTCGCACGCCGAAATCAACTCCTGACAGGCGGGCGCCGGTCAGATTGGCCTCGGTCAGATCGACCCGTCCCATCACAGCTTTCTCGCAATGTGCCTCGGTGAGATTCGCCTGCTGGAAATTCGACCCGGAAAAATCGCCGCCGGCCAGAGTAGCCTTGGTGAGATTGGCTCCCGAAAAGTTAGCATCTTCACTAGCCACCCCGCTGAGTACCGCGCCGTTCAGATTGGCGTGGCTGAAAACAGCGTCCTCCAGCTTGGCATTGCTCAGGTTTGTTGCGCCCAGGCTGGCCTCGGACAAATTCGCCCCGTCGAGATTCACGCCCCGCATATCCGCACCGTCGAGGTTTGCCCTGATCAAATTTGCCTTGGCCAAGGAAATTCCCGGCAAATTCATGCGGCGCAGATCCACTTCATTAAGAATGGCGCCGGACAAATTCACCCCCTCAAGAATGGTATTGGTGAGATTGGCATTGCCAATCTTCGCATCACTCAGGTTTGCCGAGGAAAAATTTGTTTTCGTGAAAGTCGCTCTGGAAAAATCCACTCCGCTCATATCACTTTCAGTGCAATCCGTCTCAAGCAGGAGAACACCCGTCAGAATCGCCGACTGAAGATCAGCCCCGCGGAGATTACTCCTGGAAAGATCGGCATCGGTCAGATTTGCCCCTCCCAGCCTTGCCTGCGAAAGATCGGCTTTGCCGAGTCTGGCTCCGACCAGAATAGCACCACGGAGATCGGCTTCGCGAAGATCGGCACTCAACAGATTTGCCTGACTGAAATTCACCCCGCGCAGATCGCTATCCCGAAGGTTCGCTCCTTCAAAATTGGCATTTTGGAAATTCAGCCCCCGCAGATTTTTGCCGGCAAAATTAGAGCCATGAAAATCCTTGCCTGCAAACCGGGGAGTATCGACAACTTCAGTTGCCACGGGAGATGTGCCATCTCCTTCCGGTCGAATTTCAGGAGAAAGGTCAACAGGTCTTGAAGCAGGAGCAGCGGAAAACCAGGATAATCCTCTTCCGCCCTGATCGAGAAAAAGATACCCTCCTCCCCCCACCAAAGCAAAAACCACAGCCGCGGCAAGCGCCAGTCCGAACCTGGCAAAGAAAGGTCGTTTGCCCTCGCGTTGACCATCAGGCCGGATAAGGGTTTTTTCCGAATGGCACTGAGGGCAGGGCGCCTTTCTGCCAACATAGGACGATGGCACCGTTTTTTGAAATTTACACGTGTTGCATACAAAAACAGCCCGGTCGGAGTCGTTTACCGGTGCCACTTTTTTTCCCACGACAACGGGATGCCTGCATTTCGGGCATTGCACCGACTTGCCACCATGGCGGTCTTCAACCTCTACGGAATATCTGCATTTATCGCAGTAAAAAATCATCTGGCATCCTCAACAGAACCAAGAAACAACCGGTTATTCCACCGTAACCGTTACGGGGCAAGGCAAACACACATGCGCTCATAGCCACACTGAAAGCGATACATCCCGGCTTGCCGAACCGGGTCTGCGGCAGCTACTACACCATTCATCGACCATTAAGAAAAAACACTTCATTTATTTGTTGAAATCGCAAAAAAACCGCGATTACAACGGCTGCTATTTTATAGCGCTTTGCTTCTGTATTAAGGACCTGTGGCCTTTTTTACTTTTCACGAGCCCATCATAAATTTCAACAGGACAAAGAGCAGTGCTGTAAAAAAAAATCAGATGGAGTATTATACCACTTTCCCTGGTGGGGTGACAGAGTCTTACCGACTCCCATAAATAATCCCCCTGAAGATGCTGTACTGTGCCGCGTGGGCCTGTGACGTGTCCCTATTTTACTACCCGTATTTATTGACCGCCATCAGGGGACAGTCCATCACCCCGTGGCAGAATCCGAGGCCATAATTTTTCGTGGACAAGCCAAAACAACCAAAACCGCCTCAACCGGAAAGCAACCCCGAGGCCCAAGAGAAACCGAAGGTCTTCGACCCCAGAGAACAGGCCATTAAATACAAGGCCTACCGTCATATTTTCTCGGACAAGGATGTCAAGAAAGGGCTTGATGAAAAAGCCATCATCCGCAAAATCAAAAAAAGCAAAAGTCTGAGCGGCCGCTACCGTCAGTATCTGGAAATGCGGGATGACAACACCCGCGGCAACCAAACATATCCTTGGCAAAACCCCTTCAACCGCAGCCTGTTCTGGTCCGCTTACTGGATTCCGCGGTTCCTGAAGTGGGGCACCCTGCTTTCTCTTGCTCTCTTCATCCTCAACTACATTCCAGGGCCTACCCAGCATATCATCGAAGTGCTCATTGCCCGCTCCATTTATGATACCGCCCCAGTCGAGCGTTTGCCCGACGATCTTGAAACCTATGCCCACTCCGCCGACATCAAGGACAGTCGGGGCGCCATCATCAAATCCTACGGAAAGCGCAAAGTTACCCAGCAGCTCCCCGCCTCGGCCCAAAAGGCCCTGCTGGCCTGCGAGGATCATTATTTCATGCCCCACCCCGGCAATAGCTGGTATGAGAACCTCTTCCTGATCCATCCCGGAGTCAGCTGGCTGAATCTGGTCGGCGCGGTTAAAGACACCCTCCAGGGCGATCCCCGCGGGGCCAGCACCATTGTCATGCAGAACGCTAAAAAGATTCTGGGCAACGAGAAACGAACCATCGCCAACAAACTGGAAGAAATCATCATCGCCTACATGATGGTGGCGAAGTTCGGCAAGGAAAAGAACCTCAATTTTTACATCAATACCGTACCGGTCGGCGCTAATATCTATGGCTTCCCCGCCGCCTCCACCAATTATTTCAAGAAAGACCTGGCAGCCCTTAACATGCAGCAGTTGGTGACCATCGGCTCCTTCATCCCGAACCACAACCGCCAGGTCGCCTTTTATGAGATTGTCAACGGCAAGAACTTCGCCGATCTGTCTCCAGCCTTGCAAGGCCATGCCAAAAGCGCCATCAACAAGGTTAATCTGGCCCTGACCCATCTCTGGAAACGCAAGGAGATACCCGACGACCAGTACCGAAGCTGGCTGCTGAGCGATGAAGAATCCATCCGCCGCATTGGTTTTCGAGACTTCCGCTCACCTTTGTATGGGGAGGAGGAATGGACCTCCTGGAATGTCATCAAGGAAGTTTCTTCACGGACATACACCATCAATGGCCGCGAGATCAGCGGCACACAACTCCTGCTGGACGAAAAGGGCGCAGTCTCCATCGAGACCGGCACCGACCTGGCCCTGGTCGAAAAAATGAAGGAAATTATCGGCGAATTTCTGCAGAGCAGCTACTTTAAAGATATCCTCTCGGCCAGCAACCAGAACACCTGGCAGCGAGACAAGGAGCGTTACACCTCGCGAGGCCTCACCCCGCCCTACACCGACTTCAACAGCTTTCTTGAATACCTGCAGCACAATATCAATGTGGGCATCCTTGCCGTTAACCAGAAGGGCGAGATCGTTGCCTACGTGGGCGGCAAAGAGTTTCTCCAAACCAAAAACTTTCAAACCGACGAAGAAGAGGACGAAGCGCCGGATCCCAGTGAAACTGCCACGGGCGACAACGCAAACAAGAACACCAGTCAAAAAGCCGTGATTATCGATATCATGAACACCAAGGCGAAAATCACGCCTTCGTCCACCATGAAGCCGATTATTGCTTACTACGCCATGGTGGCCAACAATACCAAGATGAGCGACCGCTTTGCCGACAAGCCCATTGAATACAAGTATGTGGCAAGCGACGGCAGGCAGACCTGGCTTCCGCGCAACTGGTACAACTACGATGGTGCCCACCCCATGGGCAAAGAATACAATCTGCTGGAAGCGCAGGTCATCTCGGTCAACACCATTTTCGCCAGGCTCTACACCAATCCCCTGCTCCGCAACGCCATGCTTCAGGGTTTTGATCAGGTCGGCCTTGATTACAGCAAGGAAGACGCCAAATACTGGCCCTTCGGCATCGGATCCTCAGCGGTTTCGGTGCAACAGTGGCTCGGCATTTACAACGCCTTCCTTGACGGCCAGTACCGAGATCCCTCTTTTGTGCGGAGGATACAGATAAATGGCAAGACGGTGTACGACCGCGATCAGGACGAACAGTTCGCCAAAATCCCCCTCTTCGACTCCAAAAAAGAACGGGAATCCGAGATGAACGCTCTGTACGAGATCTGTAATCGCGGCACCGGTTCGGCCATGAAAACCGAATTCAAGCACCACAAGAATCTGGTTTCAGGCAAAACCGGCACAGCGCCCATGAATAAGTCCGCCCTGTTCATCAGCCATTTTAACCCATACCGCGACCGGCAGAAACATCAGGATCAGACCATCACCATGCTTATCTCCGTTACCACCAATACCGGTGGCTTCAAAAGCGTGGGCACTTCCGGCAACGCCCCGACCAAGATCGCCGGTCGTATTTACAACCATCTCTTTCAGCAGGAACTGCAGGGGATGATGGACAAAAACATCGACAAGGCAAAAGGCGAGGATAACCATTTCCGCAACAATCAGGTGTATTGGGCCAACGTCAACCGATACATGGACACCCTTCTCACCGGAAAATGCGGCAACAACCTTATCTCCGACAGCATTATCGGCGTTGACGACTACGGGGAGGCCCTGGTGCAGATACTGAACAGCAATACCAAGATATACACGGGTCGCGATGATGTATTCTCCCAACTGGTTCAATATTATTGCGATCAGGAAAAAATGGTCAGGATGGACTCTGCTCCGGCAAACTGAATAAGCCCACTCCAATCGACGGAGAGAATGTACGCCCTGCTTTACAAACTATGCCGGGCGTGGCATATTGGCACAGTTTTACTCAAACATACATCCACCCTCAAAAGAGAGGCTTTATATGCCCAAGATTGGAAGAAATGACCTGTGTTTCTGCGGCAGCGGAAAAAAATTCAAGAAATGCTGCTTGGGCAACCGCGCCAGCGCACCTGCCAGACCCGCAATACCATCGGTAAAAACCGAAGTCGAAAAAATCCAGGAAAGCGCTGCCGCCAAAAAAGGCGCGGTCTTGGCGCTGGGAGTTTTTGTCCTGTTCTCCACCACCAGCGGCGATGCCTGGCTTTTGGAAGTAACGGACATGGACGCCATCCAGGTGGCGCAGGGCGGTGAAAAAGTGGCGGTTCAGATCGAGGAGAATCCGGAAACCATCGAAATCAACTGGACCCACAAATTCGATGTTAAAAACAAGAAGTTTATCCTCACCTCTTACAAGGACAAGAGCGAAGAGATCCGGGAAGAGTATCCGGTCCATACCATCCTTTCCACCGTGAAAAAGATCCGCAGCCGGATTCCTCCCGAGTTGATCAGCACCATTCACCTGGATAATGACGAAGAAACCCTGGCGCAGGCTGGCTGATGCCGGACTGTCCGCAACAGATTGCGGGAACACCTTCCAAAAAAACATAAAGCACGAGCCGGGAAAATTCTCGTCCCGTGCTTTTTTTTAATTTATCCGCCATCGCTCCGTCACAACTGGACCCTTTCAAAACACCATGAGTTATCTGATCATCTGCACTGTGGCTCTTGCAGTTTCAGGACTGACCCTCTTTTCCGGTTTTGGCCTGGGAACCCTGCTGATGCCGGTGTTCGCCCTGTTTTTCCCGGTGGAAGTTGCAGTGGCGGCCACGGCCATGGTGCATCTGGCCAATAATCTCTTCAAGGCCACCTTGTTCGGCAGACAGGCCGATTATAACGTCGTTATCCGATTTGCCTTGCCCGCCGCCCTTGCAGCCATGCTGGGGGCGCTGCTGCTCAACCGACTCAGCAGTATGGCGCCGATTGCCAGCTATAGCCTGGGCACGCGGTTGTTCACCATCACCTGGCTCAAAACTTCCATTGGGATGCTGATCATGGCTTTTTCCGTGGCCGAATTATGGCCCGGTCTAAAGAAATTATCATTTCCGCCACGGTTCATTCCCCTGGGAGGGATCGTTTCCGGATTTTTCGGTGGATTATCCGGACACCAGGGGGCGTTGCGCACCGCCTTTCTGCTCCGGGCCGGTCTCAGCAAAGAAGCGCTCATCGGCACCATGATCCTCTCCGCCATTGTCGTGGATATCAGCCGGATGCTGATATATGGAACGACCTTTTTTACGCGGGATTATGCGGTGATGCAGGCGAAAGGCGGCTTCGGTCTGGTAGCG
>JAHJTI010000039.1 GCA_018829945.1 Pseudomonadota bacterium
CGAGGATGATCTCCGAGCGGTCGCCCGGCGCGATGATCAGGTCCCCTTCCACCAGATGATCGAGAAAATGCGGCAAACTCATGGCCGCCACCTTGAAGTCGGCCACGCCCCGGTTCATTTCCTCCGGTTCGCCCATAATGATTTTTGCATTCAGAGCACTGGCAATCTCCCCCACAGTTGGCTTGCCTAAAAATGGTTCTTCAGGCAGGGCATAAACCGGACCGCATTCCGTGCCGCATTCCGTAAGTTTTTCCCGCACCGTCTCCATGAGCTCGGGTTCCACCCGGTTGACCACGCTGGCCAGTATGGTGCAGCCCTTTTTGAGGAAGGACTCCTGGGCCACATGCAGGGCATCGAGGATATCTTTCGGGGATTTTGCATGGCAGTTCAAAAGCAACAGGATGGGAGAGCCCAGGTTGTTGACCACCTCGGCATTGAATTCAAATTCAAACGGCAGGGAAAGCCCGCTGAAATCAGTACCCTCGCAGAGGATGAAATCGCATTTCGTCTCAAGATGCTTGTATTTGTCGAGAATTGTTTTGATGATCTGGTCGGTGTGGCCTTCGGCGGAAAGATGCTGGGCCTCGTCATGGGACATGGCAAACATCTCGTTGTAGTCAAAATCAAGACGATAGCGGTTTTTGACCAATTGCAGGTTGTTGTCCACCACCGTATGTGAGGGAATGATGGGGCGGAAATAGCCGACCCTGCGCATACGGCGAGACAGCAATTCCATGAGACCCAGAGCGACCACGGATTTGCCGCTCTGGGGGCCGATTGCCACGATATATACGCTCTGCGCCATTGATGTTCCTCATATGCTGCGACCATCTGTAAAAGGGCGCATCGTACTGTGAGGTTAATCCGTCATTCCGGCGAAAGCCGGAATCCAGTGTCTATGGATTTCTGGACCCTGACTTTCGCCGGGGTGACGATCGGGGATATGTCGGTTTGTTATGCAAAGAAACGTCGCCTTCTGGATCATGCCTTTGGTTCCAAGAGAATCAGGATTTCCAGGTTGGCCGAGCCGGGAAACATGTCCAGGGGAGTGATGCGTTTTGCAGTATAGCCGTTGGCCTGCCACTCCCTGAGGGAAGGAGGGATCTGATCCACTCCGCAGAAGATATGCAGAACCTTTTTCGGCTTGCGTCGGGCCAGTGAGGCGATTACCCCCGGTAACGGACCCTGGCGGGGCGGGTCCAGAAGAATTGTCTCGTTGACCATGGGCGGCGGCAGGGTTTTTTCCAGATACCCGACCGTAATCCGGTGGGCGAGAAATTTGGTCTGCCCACCGCGGTTTTTGTTCAACCGGCTGTTGGCATCGGCGGCCCGGATGGAAGGGCCTTCGCCGTCAACGGCCAATACCTGCCGGTATGCGGGAGCGAGAAAATGACTGAACAACCCGTAGCCGCAGTACAGGTCGAGAAGTGATTGGTCCTGACTTGGGGCAAGCAACTCCTTGGCCCTTTCCAGCATGGTTTCCACAATGGATTCGTTGATCTGGGAAAACGAGGTCGGGTGGAACTGGTAGCGGCAACCCCCGTATGTGGCACCTAATTGGTCCGGCCCGAAGAGTTTTTTGAAGTGCAGGGTTTCCGCCGGGCGCTTGGTTTCCAGATAGTAGTCTGACTGGCTGGGGTCAAGGTAGACAAAGGCGGCGGAGATTGCAACGGGTAGCTTTTGGAGATGCGCGCTCAGCAACTTCATTTTGCGGACCAGCGGCCCGTTCATCAGATCCACATTGAAAATCACCGCCTGTTCCATGTAATTGCCGCGGATGATGAGATAGTTCAGGTGGCCGGCGATCAGTCGGAAAGCCGGTTCGCTCAGTTTTTGCTGGAGAAAGCGGTAGATCACCTCGTGTTCTTTGGGCTCCAGCGGCGAGGCGGTAAAATATTGCCGGTTTTTGGGCAGAGCTCCCTTGTCCCCCAGCAGGAGATACAGGGTGGAGCCATGCAGGAACCCTTTGCGTTTTGAGGTGGTGCGGTAGCCACGGGCTTTTGGGGAGCGGACTATCTGCTCCGGATGGCCGGGCAATCGGTGCTGTTTCCAGAAACCCATCAACCCCTGGTCCTTGACCTGAAGCTCGACGGAATAATCGAGGTGGGCCAAGGGAGAGCTGTGCAGGATTGTCTGGGGCTCCGGCGAAACCATTGCCGGGATAAGCGGCTTGAGAAAGCTGGCAAAGGAGCGATCTGTGGGTGCGGCGGGTGCCCAGAAGGCAGCTTCGTCGGATTCTTCCGAATGCGCTTTTCCTGAGGTAAAGGCGCGGCCGCGGGGGGAAGCAGCGGTCGCCCGGGGTGGTTTTTTGCCGAAGGGTTTTTCCCGCAGCGGGTTTCCCTTGCGACTGAGCGGACGGTCGCCTGGCGCGGCTGGTGTCCGGGAAGTTTCTTCTGCGAATTGTTCCGACTTTGGTTTTCCGGCTCCGGTAAACCCACGGCCACGGGGAGCGGCAGTATCGGGACGGGGGCTATTTTTTCCGAAGGATCTTTCCTGCGGTGTTTTTTTCTTACCGTGGGAAGGGCGACCGGGGGAGGAAGCCTTATCCGGAGTGTTGCGTGCTGCGGCGGCTGGTTTGCGGGGAAACGTTTTTTTCTTAAGAGACAAAGGGTCACCAAGGCGAAAGAAGGAAAATAAATAAAAAAAGTATACACGGCGACCGGAGATGCATAAAGCAAATTCGTCCCGGTTGCATGGGGTGCAAGGGACTCAGGGTTGTGTTTCCTGTTGAGCGGGTGCGCGGAGCCGTTCTGTTCATCTGGTTGTTTTCGCTTGCTCCCCAACGTGGAACTTGCTGACAAAATGCGTTTTTTGCGGTATATACGCTGTTCCGTGGGCCGTATTCCGGTAAACGTTCAGCAGCACCGCATCTGCTTCGCCGTTACACTGCTGTCATCGGCTTGCTCATGTGCAATAGCACACTTCGCAGACCTCTTCCTCGCATCTGCGGCAGCAGCGAAGCGGCGCTGCTGAACGTTTATAACCCAGAGTTTAGCCACGTTTTTCTATTCCTGAAGAACGATTACGGATTCCGGCCCGGCAAGCACACAGAGAGAAAGGATCAGATGAGCAGTTTATTGGAGAAAGAAATCAAGCGGCGCCGCACCTTCGGCATTATCAGTCATCCCGATGCGGGTAAAACCACCCTTACCGAAAAGCTGCTGCTTTTCGGCGGGGCCATCCAGATGGCCGGGGCGGTCAAGTCCCGAAAGACCGACAACCATGCGGTCAGCGACTGGATGAGTATCGAAAAGGAGCGCGGCATCTCGGTGACCACATCGGTAATGCAGTTCGATTACCGGGATTTCGAGGTCAACCTGCTGGATACCCCGGGTCATAAGGACTTTTCCGAGGATACGTATCGGGTGCTCACCGCAGTGGACAGCGCCTTGATGGTCATCGACAGCGCCAAGGGGGTCGAGGCCCAGACCGAGAAGCTCATGGAGGTCTGCCGGATGCGCAACACTCCGGTGATCACCTTCATCAACAAGCTGGACCGCGAGGGTCGTGAGCCCTTGGATATACTGAGCGAGATCGAGGAGAAGCTGCAGATCGAATGTACCCCGCTTACCTGGCCCATCGGCATGGGCAAGGGGTTCAAGGGGGTCTACAACATCCTGCGCCAGGAGCTGAACCTGTTTACTCCCAGCAAGGACAGGCGGCCCCAGGACGGAATCGTGGTCAAGGACCTCAATGATCCGCTTTTGGACCAGCTGCTGGGCAGCCAAGCAGACCGGCTTCGCGAGGATCTCGAACTCCTGGCCGGAGCGGCCAGTCCGTTTGACCACAAAGAATATCTCAAAGCCAGTCAAACTCCGGTGTTTTTCGGCAGTGCCGTTAATAACTTCGGGGTAAAGGAACTGCTGGACGCCTTTGTCGAGTTGGCTCCTTTCCCTAGCCCCCGCGCCACCACGACCCGCATGGTTTCCCCGGACGAGGAGGCTTTTTCCGGCTTCACCTTTAAGATTCAGGCCAACATGAATCCGGCGCACCGCGACCGGATCGCCTTTTTTCGCATCTGTTCCGGAAAATTCACCAGAGGAATGAAGGTCATGCACCACCGGCTGGGCAAGGAGATTTCCCTTGCCAACGCCACCATCTTCATGGCCCAGGACCGAACCAACGTCGAAGAAGCCTGGCCTGGTGACATCATCGGCATCCACAACCACGGGACCATCAAGATCGGCGATACCTTCTCCGACAAAGAACCCCTCAAGTTTACCGGTATTCCCAATTTCGCGCCGGAGCATTTCCGGCGGGTGCTGATCAAAAATCCGCTCAAGATCAAACAGTTGAACAAGGGGCTGGTGCAACTGGCCGAGGAAGGCGCAGTGCAGCTTTTCCGGCCGACCATGGGTAGCGACTACATTCTGGGCGCGGTGGGTGTGCTCCAGTTTGAGGTGACCATGGCCCGTTTGAAGGCGGAATACGGGGTGGATGCGGTGTACGAGCCGGTGACTTACGCCACCGCCCGTTGGGTCGACTGCGAGGACCGCAAAAAACTCGATGAGTTCAAGAATAAGAACCAGGCCCATCTGGCTCTGGACGCCGAGGGGCATCTGGCCTATCTGGCGGAAAGCGAATGGCGGCTGGGCAGGGTGCAGGAGCTGTTTCCGGAGATCGTTTTCCGCAAGACCCGCGAACACAGTTGAGCAGAGGCAAGAGGATGCCCCGATGAGGCTTCGCCGCTGAGCAGTTGTGGGGAACTGTAGTGGGGTGGAAAGCGGCCATCGGGGCGTACTTGTATTGTCGGTGAAATCGGCAGGGAAAAGCAAGCGAAAAAACGGTTTTTGCTGCCGACCCAAAAGGGTGCTGCTGGTAGGGTTGGAAAAAAATGGTGTTGTTGAAACCGTTCCGGTTTGTTGCTAGAGTGAGCTTGAGCCTGATCCGGAGGGAGTCGTATACAGGATGGAAGATTCAGATATTGAGATTGTGCGCAATGCCGGGGCGGTCAGCCGGATATTTGAGCAGATGCTGGAACGGCGCAAACCCCTGAGTATTGTCCAGCACGGGCATAGCAGTGACGCCTGGGTTGTCAAGAGTTCCCCCACGCGCTTGATCCTGGCAAAGCGGGATAAAGCTTCGCAATTCACCCCCGAACCGGTGGAGTTTCAGTTTCGCGATGTGCTTGGCCGCAATATCATCGGCAAAAGCCGGGTCCTGCGGTTGAAGAACGAGTATCTGGAAATTTCGCTTCCCGCAGAGGTTAGGATCATCCAGCGTCGGCATGCCTACCGGGTCGTGCCCACTGCCGACAGTTTCGCTATTTTCCTGACGGCCAGCAAATGGATTCTTTCCGGCCGGATTGAAGATTTGAGTGCCACCGGGGTACTTGTCCGGCTGCCGCAGGCAATCCCGGTTGCGGTGCCCAGCGATATCCGGGCGATATCCCTTCAGCTCAACCATGCGCTGCCTACAAGCGAATTTACCCCAGCCGGAACAATGGAGAATTTCAAGATCGCGCTTAAGGGCGCAACCATTGCCAGAAAGGCTGACAACGGGGAAACGAAGTTTGCTACCTATGGTATTCAATTGACGCCGACCATTGCCGAGGACCGGCAATTGGCGCAGATTATTCTCTGCTTCGAACGGGCTGCCCGATTAAAAGGGATTCCTGTCTAGAAGGGTGTTGTGCCAAAACGATCGAAACAAATCGTTCGGCCTGAGCCCTTCGACAAGCTCAGGAGAGCCCTGTCGAAGGCAGTCTTGACAAAGAACAGCGGTTCGACAGGCTCACCGCGAACGGTGGCTGTCTTATTGAAAGGCTCCCTCCGGCGCCTCGATTCCGGCATCAGTGCGCTTTTCTTTCCGGATCAAGCCGCCTGATCCTCTGACTTGCGCAGATAGTATTCGTAATCCCCCCCGTAGGATCGCATTTCCCCGTGATCCACTTCCATGACCCGGTTTACCAGCGAGCGGAGAAAATGTCGGTCATGGCTGACCAGCACCACGGTGCCGGCGAATTTTTGCAGCGCGCCCAGCAGAATCTCCCGTGACTGGATATCCAGATGGTTGGTGGGTTCGTCCAGAACCAGAAAGTTCAGCGGCTTCGCCAGCATGGTGGCAAGCACTACCCGGCTTTTCTCGCCGCCGGAGAGCAGCTTGATCTGCTTGTCCACGGTGTCGCCCTGAAAGAGAAAGGCGGCGCAAAGATTGCGCACCGTGCCGATATTGGCTTGGGGCAGGGCCTCCTGTACCGTTTCAAAAACGGTTCTTTCCGGGGCCAGAATATCCATGGCATGCTGGCTGAAATAGCCGAGGCCGACGTTGGCCCCGATGGCGGCGCTGCCGCTGCTGGGCTCGGTCTGACCGGCCAGGACCTTGAGAAAGGTTGATTTTCCCGCGCCGTTGACTCCGACCACGGCCACCTTCTCCCCCCGCTGGATAACCCCGGAGATGCCGCTGAATACCGGCCGCTCCCCTCCCTCCGGCAGGGTCCATGCCTTGGCCAATCCCTCCATGCGCACCACATCATCGCCGCTGCGGGGCGGCTCGCTGAATTCGAAATGGATCACCCGCTGTTCCGGGGGCAGTTCGATGCGTTCGATCTTGTCCAGCTTCTTGATCCGGGATTGAACCTGGGAAGCGTGGGAGGCGCGGGCCGCGAATTTGGCAATGAACTCCTCTTCCTTGGCCATCATCTCCTGTTGGCGGCGAAAACTGGCGATAAGTTGTTCTCGACGGATCTCCCGTTCGCGCAGGTAAAAGTCGTAATTGCCGCTGTAGGTGGTGATAGTCGCATTGGCCACCTCGATGATCCGTGAAACAAGGCGGTTCATGAAGTCACGGTCATGGCAGGTCATGAGCACCGCGCCCTTGAAATCCTTGGCCAGCCATTCCTCCAGCCAGACGATGGACTCCACGTCCAGATGGTTGGTGGGCTCATCAAGCAGCAGCACATCGGGGTTCATGGTCAGGATGCGGGCCAGAGCGATGCGCATCTTCCAGCCGCCGCTGAACGATTCCACCGGCCGATTGAAATCTTCCGGCCCGATGCCAAGCCCGGTCAGCACCGCCTGGGCCCGGGATTCCAGGTCGTAGCCGCCGCGATGCTCGAATTCCTCCATGGCATCGCCGTATTTTTCAAGCAATGCGGTCATGGCATCGTCTTCCATGGGCAGGGCCATGGCCGTTTCCATTTCTTTCAGCTCCTCGCCCAGGCGCACCACCTCGCTCACCGCGGCCATGGTTTCTTCCAGGGCCGAGCGGCCGGACATTTCGCCTACTTCCTGGGAAAAATAGCCGATCACTGTTTTTTTGGCGCAGGAAATTTCGCCTTTGTCCGCTTCTTCCTCGCCGGTGATCAGCCGGAAGATGGTGGACTTGCCCGCGCCGTTGGGTCCTACCAGACCGGTGCGCACGCCGGGGAGGATCTGCAGGCTGGCATTGGCGAAAAGAATTTGGGAACCATGCTGTTTGCTGATGTTGGTGAGGTGTATCATCTTGAACTCGCAAAAAAGGAAAAAGGACAGATGTCCGGTGGGTATCTCCACGAAAAAACGGCTTTTATAGCATGATGGACAAATGGGTGCAACCCTATTCTGCCGCAATATCCGGGTCGCCGATGCCCACCATTGTCAAGGGCTGGGCTGTCTGCTATGATGCGGGAAAGGATCCGGGCGTGGTGCGCCTCAGAGCAATCAAGGAAAAACGGAATTTTCATGCAGCGAAGCTCTGCCCGAGTTATCGGGGTAATTTCTCTGTTTGTTATGTTGTTAGCAGGATTTGCTCGGCACGAAGCCTTGGCAGATTACCTTTCTGAAAGGGAAGTATTCCAGGAGACAGGGACTGTTGTCCCGGAAAAAAGAACTTCTTCAGGCGAGACCCTTATTCCGGAGGATTTCGCCGTAGCCCTTGCCGTCAATGGTCGCGCTACCTCAGAGTGTTTTCAGCTCCGCCCCGGCGCCATCGGCAGAAAAGGGGAGAGATCAAGACGCTGCGAACCGCAGAGCCTGCCCTTTGCCCGTTGCCGGAGCGGCATTGACAGTTGCCGCCTGGGCTATGAAAACGGTCCCCTCACCTGGTTTGCCTGTGAGCAGCAGCGCGGCAATACCTCTGTTGAGCCGCAGCCGGGCAGCATCCTCATTCTTGGCGCCAATAGCCGCCGCAAGATGGCCACCGGGCATGTTGCCTATGTCGAAGAGGTTGCCGCGCAAAGCGCTACGGTCTATCGGCTTATTTTTACGCACACCAACTATGATCGCCGGTGCAGCCTGGAGTCACGCATCGAGGCAACCTACGACAGCGTAGCCCGCACTTTGGATATTCACACCGGTGCGTGGCAGGACTGGGGAAAAGGACTCCCGGTAGCCGGGTTTATCTTGAACTGAGACCGGCAGGGCAGGCGCAATCTTTTTTTCATCAATAAATAAAGCAGGAGAGCGAATATGGGCGTGGTTGAAGCGGTCTGCATCAGCGAAAAAAAAGGCATGGTAAAAAAAGAGGTGCCGGAAATCCTCCTGAAGGAAAACTGGGGGATCGAAGGAGATGCCCATGCCGGAGACTGGCACCGTCAGGTGTCCCTGCTTGCCGCAGAGAGTATCGAGCAGGTGAAAAAGAAATTGCCCGGCCTCAAACACGGGGTGTTTGCCGAGAATATCGTGTGCAGCGGCCTGGAATTGACTGCGCTTACCATAGGCGACCGTTTGATCGTTGACGGCACAGTGGTGCTCGAAGTCACCCAGATCGGTAAGGAATGCCATAATGCCGGGTGCGCCATCAAGAAGGCCACCGGGGATTGCATCATGCCTCGGGAAGGGATATTTGCCAAGGTCATCCATGGCGGGGTTGTCAAAGCGGGTCTTGCCATTGTCATAGAACCTATTGCCGTTTCATACGCCGGTGGGAAATAGCGGACCAAAAGCTTCATGCCGCGGGTTGGATTGTGTAATATTACCGGGAATGGGCGGCTGTTCAGGATGAATCCTCAAGAGATAAGGGGCAGAACACAACCATGGTTACTTTTTTCCTGGAATTGAGCCCGGTTCTTCAGGCATTACTGGCTACCCTGTTCACCTGGGCCTTGACCGCAGCAGGCGCGGCCCTGGTTTTTGTGAGCAAAACCGTGAACCGGAAGGTCATGGATTCCATGCTGGGCTTTGCCGCGGGTGTCATGATCGCCGCTAGTTTCTGGTCGCTGCTTGCCCCCGGCATCGAGATGGCCGGGCAGATGGGCTTCGTTCCCTGGCGGACTGCGGCCATGGGTTTTCTGGCCGGCGGCTTGTTCATGCGGCTCATTGATTTGTTTCTGCCCCATCTCCATCCCGGCCTGGACATCAGCAAAAGCGAAGGGGTCAAGACCTCCTGGCAACGGAGCACCCTGCTGGTGCTGGCCATTACCCTGCACAACATTCCCGAAGGCTTGGCGGTGGGGGTTGCCTTCGGTGCGGTGGCAGCCAATGTTCCCTCGGCGACTCTGGGCGGAGCCATTGCCCTGGCCATCGGCATCGGCTTGCAGAATTTTCCCGAAGGCACGGCGGTGTCCATGCCCTTGCGGCGGGAAGGGATGAGCCGGGGTAAAAGTTTCATGTATGGTCAGGCATCGGGTGTTGTGGAGCCGGTGGCCGGGGTGTTGGGCGCCTATTTTGTCCTGAGCATGCAGTCCATTCTGCCCTATGCCCTGTGTTTTGCGGCCGGAGCCATGATTTTTGTCGTGGTGGAAGAGCTGATCCCGGAATCGCAACAGAATCCGAAACATATTGATATGGTCACCATGGCAACCATGGTCGGTTTCGCGGTGATGATGGTCCTTGATGTGGCGCTGGGCTGAGGCAATGCAGAATGAAAAATGAAAAGTGGATAGTGAAGACTGAAGGAGAAAAAAATTAAAAAGCAAAATGATCGATGCGGTTTGGGGTGTGGGGTGAATGATTTCTCCCTATTTTTTATTTTTCACTCTTCACTTTTCACTGCGTTATAATGAATCTCATTGTAACGCCCCACGCGCACTCGGCCTTTCAGCGTCTCACCCCGGAAATAGTCCTCGGCCTGGTGGAAAAAGCGCTGGATATTCGCTGCACCAATCTCTGTCGGCCCCTGGCCAGTTATATCAACCGGGTTTACGAGCTGGAAGGCGAGGACGGCGA
>JAHJTI010000040.1 GCA_018829945.1 Pseudomonadota bacterium
AATGAGCCTGCAAGTAAAAGGCGGAGCTTGCTTTGAACATGTGCTTCGCCAGGCTCAGCATGAACGGAATGGTTATAGATGAAGATATGTTCCGTTCACCCTGAGCCTGTCGAAGGGTGCTTTTTTGTAAGAGAGACCAACTAAGGAGAACGAGAGTGGAGTCTGTGCGTATCCCGGATTTTTTTGAGGTCGGTCCCAACCGGCCTTTTTTATTGATCGGCGGGCCGTGCGTCATCGAGTCGGCTGAAATGTGCCGCGAGGTTGCTGCGGGTCTTAAAGAGATCTGTGCACGGCTCGGCATCTCCTACATGTTCAAGGCATCTTTTGACAAGGCCAACCGCACCTCGCTCGATGCCTTTCGTGGCCCCGGTTTGGACGAAGGGTTGCAGGTTCTGGCTGATATCCGTCAGGATTATGGGGTGCCGGTGGTTTCTGATGTGCATGAGGTGGCCCAGATCGGTCCCGCGTCCCAAATACTGGATGTTTTGCAGATTCCGGCCTTTCTGTGCCGCCAGACCGATCTTCTGGTCGCCGCGGCCCAAAGCGGCAAGGTGGTGAGCCTGAAAAAAGGGCAGTTTGTCTCGCCCTGGGATATGCAGCATGCCGTGAGCAAGATCAATGCGGTGGCCAAAAACCGGTTGATGCTCATGGAGCGGGGTACTACCTTCGGCTACAACAATCTGGTCGTTGACATGCGCTCCCTGCCGGTGATGCGCTCTTTCGGCTGCCCGGTTATTTACGATGCGACCCACAGCGTCCAGCTGCCCGGCGGGGCAGGGGGGAGCTCCGGCGGGCAGCGCGAATTTATTCCGACCCTGGCCCGGGCGGCAGTGGCCGCCGGAATCGATGGCCTGTTCATGGAGATTCATCCCGATCCGGCCAAAGCCCTGTGTGACGGGCCAAATTCCATGCCACTGAAAGGGGTGGAACCCCTGCTTGCCCATCTTCTGGAGATCCACACCCTCATTCAGCGCCAAACCGGGGAGGCGAGGGCATGACGGATTCCGGCTCCTGCGGTATTCCGGGCGGGGAATATCCTTCCGATTGCGAGGTGATGGAAGGGTTGCGGCAACGGGCCTTATCCCGTGCCGAGCAGGACGAGCGCGGCTATGTCTGGCGCAACTGTCTGCCGCTGGCCAAGGAAATCCGGTTGCTTCTTCTGGATGTGGACGGCGTTCTTACCGATGGTTCCGTTGTCTATGCCCAGTCGGGCAGCGAGCTGAAAGCCTTTAACACCAAAGACGGATTCGGCATTCGTCTATTGCAGGAGGCTGGAGTGGAAGTGGGTGTGATCACTGCCCGCAGCTCCGAAGCGGTGCAGCGTCGGGCCCAGGATTTGAAGTTGGCCCATGTCTATCAGGGAGTGCGCAACAAGATCGAGGCCTTTGAGACGATCCTTGCCGAGCAAAAGCTCTCGGTCAAGGAAGTGGCCTACATGGGGGATGACTGGCTTGATCTGCCGCTGCTCAGCCGGGTTGGCCTGGCGGTGACAACAGCCGATGGGATGGCCGAGGTCAAGGCAGTCGCCCACTACGTGACCAAGCGGAATGGAGGGCGGGGCGCGGTGCGGGAGCTGTGTGACCTGATCATCGACGCCAAGGGCTTACGCGAAGAACTGCTTGGGCGGTATTTGCGATGATGACCGGCTTTCGCAATATCCTCTGGGCGCTGCCCGTGGCTCTTTTACTCTCCTGGCCGATTTGGGGCGGGACGGTTTCCAGGTTTTTGGTTCCTGCGGGCGACCCTGCTTCCAGCCTTGTTGCGCCTTCCCAGGAAACAACCAAAGGCGCGGGCTTCACCATGGAGGGGGTTTTGTTCTCACAGTTGAAAAACGGGGCGCGGGACTGGCAGATTCAGGCCAGGCGTCTCTATACCGGCGAAGACCCGGACAGAATGCAGCTTGAAACGGTGGAGGCGCAGGTTTATAAAAATGCGCAGCGCAGATTTGTGATTACCGGTCAGGAAGGCGAATACAACAGCAAGAAAAAAGTTCTTCTCATGCGAAACGGGGTAAAGGTGCAGGCCGAGAACGGCATGTTGGTTCAGTCCGACAGTCTCAGTTATGATGACCAGACCCGAAAGATCACAAGCAAGGCGCCGGTGCAGATCACCGACAAAGGCATAGTCGTCCACGGTATGGGGATGGATTATGATATGCAGCAGGGTTCCTATGATGTCGGCGGTCGGGTGAAAGTGGATATACGGTAGGACAGGCACAAGGCAGAACGAAAAGGAAAGGCACGCGTGAAAGATATTCCCCTGAAAGAACGTATCATCCTGGCCCTTGATGTGGAAACGCCGGAACAGGCCAGGGAACTGGTGAAGAAAACCGAATCCCATCTCACCTTTTACAAGGTCGGACTGCAGCTTTTCATGGCCGACTGGTTCCAGACTGTCGACTGGCTGGTTGATCGGGGCCATAAGGTGATGCTTGATCTCAAGTTTTTTGATATTCCGGAGACTGTCAAGCTGGCCGTGGCTCAACTGCGAAAACACGGGGTGAGTCTGGCCACCGTCCACGGCAATGATGCGATCATCCGGGCGGCGCTGGAGGAAAAGGGGGATATCAAGCTGCTGGCCGTGACCGTGCTCACCAGTTTTGGCGAAGAAGACCTGCGGGCCATGGGCATGACCCAGTCCATTGAAGATCTGGTCTATTTTCGGGCGAAAAGGGCGTTGGAACTGGGCTGCGACGGAGTGGTCTCTTCCGGTCTTGAGGCTGCCCGGCTGCGTGGCGGGCTTGGCGAGAAATTGCTTCTGGTCACCCCGGGAATCC
>JAHJTI010000041.1 GCA_018829945.1 Pseudomonadota bacterium
TGGCTCGGCCCGGACTGGCTGATCATCGCCGCCCTGGCGCTGACCTTTTCCTTTCTCCTGGCTGCGCCCTTAAGCAGCAAAGCCCACCGCATCTATGACCATTTTGCCGGAAAACTCCAGCGTTTTGAAACCAAAACCTGCCATCCCGACGATATCCAGATCGACCCGGGCCAGGCCAGCACGCTCATTTTCGGGATGGGACCCTTCGGAACCATGGCCTATGACACCACCCGTGAACGTCTGGGTGAAAGCATACTCGCCGTGGATTACAACAGGGAGACGGTAAAAAAACAGTGCGCGACGGGCCGCAAGGTGATCTGGGGAGATGCCACGGATTATGATTTCTGGCACAAGATAAATCTTGCCAGGGTGAAGATCATCATGCTGACCATGAGCAATCACCAGGCGAACATCCTGGCATTGCGCGAGATACAGTCGGCCGGATTTAAAGGGCCGGTGACCGCCACAGCCCGATTCGAAGACCACCGGCTTGAACTGGAAAAAGCCGGAGCCACCGCTGCCTACAATATCTTTTCCGAAGCAGGCGCGGGTTATGCCGACCATGTCTGCCGCGCCACCGGACTGGTCTGCAAAACGCAGTTTTTCGTGCCCGGCACAGAAATCCCCGCCATGCCCAAAAAATAACAAAAAACCCGCAAACCATTTCTGGCGCGGGTTTTTTTGTGCTAACGCTAACGGATTGCTCCGTAAATGAACGTGGCAGCGGGCGAGGGATATTCCTTATTTTATGCAGTTTCTGTAATTACTGTCCGCCTAAAGCAGAAATTTCGCCATTTCAGGTGTGAATTCAAGAGTCCGGCAGGGCGTTGCACCCTGCCGGCACACTGTAATAACTCTAGTGGGTATGGCCGTGCCCGGCAGCACCCAGGTCAACACCTACATCCTGAGTTGCGGCCATGACCATTCCGAAGATAACGGCGACAACTAGGGTTGCGGCGAAAAGTACGGCAATTTTCTGAGCATCGATTTTTCTTATAAGATTATCCATTCTTCTCCCCTTACGTCCTGTTTATAATGTCTATGTATTCACCGCTGGTTTTAATGGTGACGGTGATCGTTTCGGAGGTCCGGTTCCTCCAAAACCACCCATGGTTTCCGTCGAACGCCGCCACAAGGACTCCTTCACTTTTTTGCCCTGAACCCTTGCTGTAGCCGTAGTATTTGATATTCAGTTCTTTTGAATCACCATGGACATCGAAGTTGGCGCGGCCCCCATTGGTCGACCATTTGTATTCGACCTTTTTACCCTTGGCCATCACGACCTTGATCTCGGTTCCCTCGTTGGGGGCAAGGGTCACCCGCATTTCATCGGTTCGGACATCAGCCGCGGGTTCGGCAGGCAAGGGTTCCGGCACGGCCACGACAACGGCTTTCGTCACCGGCTGCTCGCTGACGCTCCCCCCTGCGGCCTGCTCGTCTTTGGCTGCTTCCTGAGCAAGGGATACTTTAATCTCTCCCATTTTTTTAAGACCCAGAGCGTTGCCCACCCCCGTTGGGTCAATGCCGTATTCAGCCGGCATAACGACCGTTACCAGCAATGCGACAGCGGCGATGGCGGCGAACATGGTCGATTTGACGAGCTTCGCCGTGGAGGGGAGTTCAGATTTCTGGGGCATATTAGCATTATACATTTTGTATTTTCCTTTGTTTGATGTGTTGTTGTTACGAGACGAAAAACCCGGTGAGCTGATATCCGACGAGCAGGTATCCGCACGTCATCAGCACCACCTGCGCAGCGTAGGCGTGACGCAGGAAGCTGCCCGACCGCCGCCAGAACCCCATGACGATGAGGATCGCGCCGAGCGCCATCAACTGTCCCAGTTCCACGCCGACATTAAAGGCGAAGAGGTTGGAAATCAGTCCGTCCGGCGACATCTTGTAATCAAGAATTTTGGTGGCAAGACCAAAGCCATGAAACAGACCGAAGATCAGGGTGGCGATTTTGGTATCAGGCTGAAAACCGAACCAGCGTTGATACGCCCCCATATTATCAAGAGCCTTATAAACGATGGAAAAACCGATAATGGCGTCGATCAGATAGGCGCTGACGCTGATTTCCATCACGGTTCCAAGCAACAGCGTTACCGTATGCCCTACCGCGAAAAGGCTGACATAAACGCCGATGTCCTTGAAACGGTACAGGAAGAAAATCACCCCGAACAGGAACAGCAGATGGTCATATCCGGTGATCATATGTTTCGCGCCCAGATAGATGAAGGGTAACGTCAGGATGCCGGAACTTTCCTGAATATAACCCTTGTCACCAGCGGTGACACCGTGGGCAATGGCGTCCGGTATAACGCCAAAGAAGGCAGCCAGCGCCGCGAGTAATCCCAGACAGAGAAACAGGATGTTTCTGCTTCGGGAATGGATAAAAAGTTCAGTCATTCTAGTGCCTCATAACTCTGAATGTTCGTGTTGATATTTTCATAATTGTCCTCTGTTGTTCATCAGTTTTTGGGCCCGTTTCCCCTGTCACTGATTTCGCATTAAAATGAAATCGTTCTCCCGCTTCCTATTGTCCTTGGTCGTTCTCCCGACTGCTACAGGCGGAGATTTCAGACAAACGCCCTCTCCACCGGCTGGACAACAACCCGGCTCCGGCACACAACATATTCGTGCCTTGGTTCCGTCAAGATCGGAACACGGCGAAGCAGGACATCTGCACCGTTTACCTTGCTCATTGAGCAACAGACGGCTGTGCCTCAAAAATGCTGATCAAACAGGGACGGATTGAGTGGTATACAATTGATTGGCGCTGAACAGAGTCTCAACCCAGCATGTTAGGCGAGATTTTCGGCGGGATGAATTTTTCCGGATACACTTCAGGGAAAGCATTGCGAATTTCGCTTATGCTACACGTAATGATGGTCGGATGGTATGAAATAAGCAGAGATTGACAACCGAAGTACAGGGAGGAATGATGCTCGCACGTAAAATGGGTATGATCAGTACCCTGGTGGTCTCCGTCCGGACAGGCCGGACAGTGGTCATTGCTTGCGACACCGAAAATATTGAGCTTGTGGGGAGCAGAAACCCCTGATTCTTCCACCGCATGTGCCGCGCTGAACAAAGCATTGGCGGACAGGTTGAAAAATAATATCGCGATGATGAGCGAAATAATAATTTTGTACTGCAAGTGGATCATGGCTGACCGCATCCAAAAATAATTTAGTTTTTCAAATAATCTTTGCAAGCGACAGTGTCAACGCTTTCTTCGCGAAAACTGTCAGATTAAATAGTCGGCAGACCACACTACCGGAAGCAGGCGCATCGAGTCCTCCAGCCGAACTTCACCTTTAGCAATTGATGGTATCCGAATCTTTTGCTTGATACACGTCAGCCTTGGCATCTACTTTCACCTTGCTTAATGCGTCATATAAAACGGATTGCCGAGAAATTTTGAAATAAACGCACAAGTATGGTAGTGAACTATAGTCGTAAGAAACAACCCTGAGCCATAATTTTACTTGGGAAATCACTTTGAAAGAACAACAACCAACTTCCATTTTTCAAGAAAATTTTTCCAGCAAACACTCCCTGCCATATTTTGACACAGACCGCAGATTGCCCAGAAAAAATCTTTTCGATCTGGCACTGACCCATCTCCCCAGAAAAAAGGCATTGCTCATCGAAGCACAACCCGGACAAGGCAAGACAACTCTGGCTTTACAACTGCTTTCCTGCCTCGAAACTCCATATGCCTGGTATCAGCTTGGCCCGGAAGATAGCGACCCGGCAACGTTTATCCCAGGCATACTTGCGTCGCTCATGAAAAATATCTCCGGCTTCCGCTCTCCCCTGCTGGAAGAAATGATTGCAAAACGGGAACTTGTCTCGCAAGGGTTTCGCCGCTTTATCAAGATTCTGGCCACGGATCTGGCAGACTACCATGCCGGGAACCTTATCCTTGTGTTTGAGGATATGCACATGCTGGGAGATTCCCGTTACGGGCTCGGAAGCATTGCCGCACTTTTGGAGGAAACCCCTCCAGGGATCCGTTTTATTCTCACCTCTCGACGCCCCATCCTGCCCACGGTGCAGACTGATCTTAAGAGAAAAGATTTTCACATTCTCGACAATTCCGCTCTTGCCTTTACCAACCATGAAATTGCGGAATTCTTTAATCACGTCCTAAAAATCCCCATTCCTGTTGACTCCGTCCGCAAGTTGCACAAAGCAACAGAAGGTTGGCCAATGGGACTCAGCCTGCTGGGGGCTACTTTTGCACAAACCGAAAAACAAAGAGCGAATGACGCTTTCTTGTCGTTAGAAGATATCCCGCAGGAAAATATTTTCGAGTACTTCAAAGAAGAAATTTTTGCTCAGGTACCTCAAAATTTGGTTCCGCAACTCCTGCAACTTTCACTGCTAAACCAAATCCCGGTTGCGCTTGCTTCAAAAATTCTGCCGCACACAGATACACGAAAATTTCTCAAAGAATTGACAGAACACCATCTTTTCCTTCGCCTTCTCGATCCTCACGAAGAAGTGTATGGCTTTCATCATTTCTTTCGGGACTTCCTTAAAAGACAGGCCCACAAGGAACTGCCCCCGGAAATAAAGCAACAGGTATTACAACGCGCCAGCACCTACTATAAAGAAAAAGGGCGCTTCGAGGAGTCGTTAGAATATCTTTTAAAATCACAAGATTTTGAAGGCGCTGAAAAATTACTGCACCAAATCGGCATGCTGCTCCTTTCCACAAACAGACATTCCCTGCTGCACCGTATGCTTGCACAGCTTCCGCATGAGTTTATCCACAACCACCCGTGGCTCTCTTATTATCAGGGCGTTTTGTTCATGGAATGCAGTCCGGCAGAGGCCTTGCCCCTGCTGCTTCATGCTCGTGACGCATTTCATGAGAGTGTGGATCCTTTGGGCGAATTACTCGCCTGCGCGCAAATTATTCAATACCGGATTCTTGTTGACGGCCTGTTTAAAGAAAGCATAGCAGATCTCGAACGGGTAAAAGAACTCTATACTGCCTTGGAAACGCATCTTGATGCATATGCCAAGGTGCAGATAACCCAGCTCATTGCCGCCGGATATTGTTTTTTCCATTACAGCTTTGAAAAAGCGGAACATTACTCCAGTATCGCCTTGGAACTGGCGAAAGAAAATGGCTTGACCAACTTTCTGGCAATTATTCGCGGAGTCAGAACATATAATCGGAATTACCAGGGGAAATTTCCGCTTTCCCTTGAAGAGATTGAAAAAACCCTGCCTCTGATCCGCAGCCGCCGTGTCAGCGAAATATATAAAACCTATCTGCTCTTTTCCCGGGTAAACTACCTTGCCCTTATCTGTGACTGGAAAAATTATCAAGCCAACAAAGAAGTCCTTATTAACCATGCCAGATCCGACATTTCCCTCCGTGGTGTGCCGGGCGGTTTTATCGCCATATGGCAAACTCATTTTGCTCTCCGTGAAAACAACCTGGACCATGCCGAAGCGATTATTCTGCAAAG
Organism: Pseudomonadota bacterium; assembly: GCA_018829945.1. Classification (GTDB taxonomy): domain Bacteria; phylum Desulfobacterota; class Desulfobulbia; order Desulfobulbales; family Desulfurivibrionaceae; genus Thiovibrio. The sequence goes on from JAHJTI010000041.1 coordinate 5,493, forward strand.
CCATCAAGTTGGCACGGTAACCTCTGTCCCCCATATCCGTAGTCAACTCCTGCAATTCCAAGCCTATATTCAGGCTCAAGGGGGGGATATGGATACATCGCTGGACACCCTTACCGAGGCGATCACGCTCCGGGAAATCGCAGGCGGCTCCCGCTTTATAATCCGCAACCGGTTAGTGGCCGGGGTTGTGTACACCCTAGCAGGAAAATATCCCGAGGCAGAGGCGATGCTGGGCATGGCCCTCGAAGCTTCGGCCGATTTCAGGGAAGACTTTCTTCTGGCTGCCGCCTATCTTAATCGGGCTCGTCTGTTCTTGCGCCTCAAGCACACTGAAAAAGCAAAACTGGATATCACAGAGGGATTTTCCATATTACGAAAGCATGGCTATCCCGATCTGTACGACTTTTACCCGGAGGCCCAGGAAGAAGTGCTTCCCTTTGCCATTGCCGAAGGTCTCGACCCGGAAGTTGCCCGCCGTCTTGCCCGGATAAACTTGGGGGTTGATTTTACGGGAACAGGCAGACGCATCCCTCTTCTTGCCCTAAAAACACTCGGCTCTTTCAGTGTGAAAATTGGCGGGCAAGAATATCTTTCCGCAAATCAGCTGACCCCTGGCCAGCGAGAGCTGTTGGCCTTGCTCGTTGCCGCACCGAACATGCGGCTGTCCCAGGATGAAGTACAACTCGCTCTGTGGCCGGAAAGTCCGCCAAAAAAGGCGCGCTCAAATTACGACAACCTTGTTTCACGACTGCGCAAGGCCATTTCCGAGGCCATAGCGCCATTGGCTATCCTTGATTATCTGGTGGTCGCCAAGGGCATGATCAGCATGGAGTTTTGCCGTGTCGATGTGCTGGACTTCAGAACAAATGCCAAAAAAGGGCTTGGCCATTTCAGGCGCAAGGAGTATTGGCAGGCAAGCAACTCCTTTCATCTGGCCTTTGACGAATGGCAGGGCAATTTTTTCAAGGGAGCCTATCTCGGGGAGGCTGTTTCCCGCTTCCAAGATGAGATTCTTTCCTTGTATCTGAAAAGCGCTCTCTGCTGGGCTGAGTCCCTGATCCAACTTAATCAACAAAGCCAGGCAACCGAGCTTCTGGAGCAGGTTTTGCCCCTTGATCTAACCAACAACGAATTAGTGCGAACCCTTTACAACCTTTACAGCCTCACAAGCCAACCGACCAAGGCCCAAAAGGTTCTGACGCAATATGAGGCATCTCTCCGGGAAGCCGGCTTTGAACCCGATGAGATTCGCCACCTTCTTGATGCGCTCTGGCCTTAGTTCATCCTGTCTTTTTTTCCGCTCTCGTTTCACCAATACAATATTTTTTCATTGCTCAGCAGACGAACGCTCACCTTTTTTCTGATTTTAAGAAAAATGCGAGACCTTCTTGTGTACAAGGCTGAAAATACGCGCGACCGAGGGAGAGTGCAATAAAAGCATCCCCGAGGCTTACGGCCGTTTTTCAGCTACTGCACGAGGGGACAATGCAAAAAATACAAGAGAAAACGGAAAAAGAATCCACAACACACAGAGAGAATAAAAAATCTCTGTTACCCGAGCCAAATACCCCCACGATTTCCCCACCCAAAGAATCACCTCTTTCAGCGGAACAACTCAAAAAGCTTTTTCAACTTGCCTACTATGACGACCTGACCGGGCTTCCCAACCGGGTACTGCTGCGAGATCGCCTGGAACAGGCGTTGGCCAGGGCCGAGCGCAGCGGCGCCACCGGCACTATCCTCTACCTTGATCTCGACAATTTCAAGTCTGTCAATGATTCCTTTGGCCATCAAGCAGGAGACAGGGTTCTCAAGGAAACCGCAACCCGCCTCAAGGCATGTATCAGACCGCAGGATACCGCGGCGCGAATCGGCGGGGACGAGTTTGTGATCCTGATCGCCGACCTTGCCGAATCGGGCGAAGTGCTCCGTAAATTCCTAAGCGGCATCGCCCAGCGCATCCTTACGGCAATTGCCCAACCCATTGATCTTGAACAATCCGGCATCACCATCACGGCCAGCATCGGAATCGCCACCTACCCGGCGAAGGCCAACACCTTTGAACACATCCTCTACACGGCGGACACCGCCATGTATCAGGCAAAAAGACAGGGAAATACATTCGATTTCTGGAGGGAGAAGAGATGAGAAAGAAGTTTTGGCGCTATGCAATCGTGCTGATAACACTGTGCCTTCCTGTCGGAGCACTGGCGCAGGAAATGTTCATCAAGGCCAGTAACGAAAAATACTATCGGATCACACTACCCGAGTCTAATAACGTTAAAACGATACCAAGCCAAAATTTTTCAACACTTAAAATCGAAGAAAAAGGTGGAACGGGAACAAATCCACCACCCGCAGATATAGTTGCGGAGCTAATCAGTACCGCCGACAAACTTCAACAAATAATCGCCTTCGACACCAATGCACATGCCGACAAATTGAGCGAAATCAGGTATGAGGCTACGGAAAAACTGGGATACGATCCTAAAGACCTTAAAAATGCGGATGCGAGCACGAAGTGGGCAAAAACGATAAGCAGATACGTAAAAAGCAAGACAGATAAAATGTACGCCGCGCAAGCGGCCACGGATATTTACAATCAAGGGAAAAAAATTCTTGGAGCAACAGTCACTACTAGCGCGGCAGTGTGGAAATTTGCCGACACTGTCGCATCAGAACTACTCGATTTGACATCAGCGGCAGTAGAGATAGACAAAGAATATATCCTATCGCAAGTAGCCACAAACACCAGAGATGAATCATATAATAATTTAGAACAAGTTAATATATTTAAAAGAAATTTAGAAAAAACAACAGAAAATGCAATAAATTACGAAGCTGTAAACACAGCATTTGCATCATACAAAAAAACAATAAACCTAAAAAATACCGCCACAGAATTATACAATATAGCAACAGAAAAAAAAGAAATAACTTTAGACAACAGAACAACAGAGGCAATAAGGGAAATCGTGCTCGATACACCTGGCGCAATTTATAACTTGCTCTATACATCAAAAGATAATTTAAAAGCAAAAAATGATGCTTTTCTGCTACTAGAAAAGTCAACAGAAAGAGAAACCGAACATATCAATTACATAGCCATAGCATCAGAATGGGTTGACAGGCAACCCCAACACACCACAGAACAAACAGAAAACCGAAACAAAGATAAAAATATCAACGTCGCTGAACTCGCAGAAGCCCAGCGGCAAGCTGATGAAGCTGCACAGAAAAAGGCCGAGGCAGATGACCTGGCCGCTGCCCTCCAAAAGGACTTGGATGTAATGGGAGCGGAAATGTCTTCGCTTGCCTCCAAGCTGGCCAAGGCGGGTGACAAGGAGCGCCTTGAGGCTGCCCTGGAAAAATCAAAAAAAGAATATGACGACAGCCGCAGCCGCCAGCGCATGCTCTCCCGGCAGGTAAACACCTACAAGGAAGCCCTGAAACAACTCACCGGCGCCATCAAAACCTACGAGGTCACCATCAACGGCCAAGTCTTCCGGCCAGAGGATGTTCCCAGTCTCCAGCAACGAGTTGCGGAGCAATCCGCCATCCTCACGCAGCTCGAAAAGACCTTCAGCAACCCCGGCGGGCTGAAAAACCAATACGAGGCAGCGCGCGAACGGCTCGATGCCTTCAAGCAAATCGAGAAGCAACAGGCCGATGCACAGGCCAAACTGGCAGCAGCCAAAGAAGCGCTGAAAAAGGTCCAGGCCGACGCCCAAGCCGCCGATGAGGCCCTGAAGAATAATCAGGCCCTGGTTGCGGAACGGGAAGCAGCCATAAACGCGACACCGCAGGATGCGCTTTCTATTGAACAACCCGCAGCATGGCAGCCGCCGGTCACACTGGAGAATCAATACGATCCCGCACCGTTCACAACCCTATCGTCGACTCAACACAATACTACCCACCCGGAAGAATTGCGGGAAGACACCTTCACCACCCTCACGACTTCCGCATCCTCTTCTTCGGGAAGCAGCAGTTCCTCAAATATTCTGAACATTACCTTCCTGGCCGGGAAATTCCGGGAAACACCGCTCAAGGTCAATTCGGAATACTACGACATCGACGAACTCGTAACCGCCATTTTCGGCGGCTATTACCGCGTGGCCGACTGGACCGATCTGCAAACGGCATACGCCAATGACCCGCAGGGATTTGTCTCGAATTGGTCAGACGGCAGTGGCTCGCTCGAAACGATTGATCCGCCCTTAGGTCCTTTTGTGGAAGGCCAATCCTACCCTAACGGCCGCAACCCCATGGTCAAACGAAACGGGAGTAGAAGCGCCGGACGCATCACATACGGCGGTGAGACATTCAACAGACAATATGGAGTCGACTATCTCGGCGGCACCGTGCCTTCATATTATCTGGAACACGATCATATAGATAACCACACATATTCCCTTGGGTCTTGGAACATGACCACTTCAATTCTGGCACTCAAAACCAACTCAGACCCGGAGCCGACGATCGATACCGCCGCCGGCCCAAACACATATGAAGAATGGATAGGTTTCTGCTCCTGGCTTAAGGCAAGCCCACTGACCAATGGCACAGCAATAATAGAGTTAATGTTGGGCCTGAATCCTGAAACCAGCACGATTAGTCATACTTTTGCCGGGACAGCGTCAACCGTAAACGATAGCTTCTATTCAGGCAAAGAATTGCTAGGAGTTGCCTATACAAGCGCAGGCACAGGACAAGCCGGTTGGCTTGCAAACGGTGCGGATGCCGTAGCCACCGGCACATTCAATTACCTCACCTGGGGTGAATGGAATGAAAACACCTCATACGATGTGGCCACAGGCGCAATCGTCAAGGTGAATAACATCTCAATGCCCTGGATAGCCGGACAGCTCACGCCCGGCAATGAGGTTCCGACCACGGGCTCCGCCACATACAACGGCTCGGTCATCGGTGCTGTCGGGCAGACAGGGGATGCCTCTTCCGTGCAGAGAGTAGCAGGAAACCTCGCACTTCAGGCAGATTTCGCAAGCCGCGCCCTTACGGGGCAGTTCAACACCATGCACCTGCAAAATGGTGGTCCATGGAAAGATTTCAATGTGACTGCAAGCTGGGCAGGTGGCACCAATAGCATCAGCGGCACCATTGCGAGCACGGACAGCTCAACCAACGGAACCATGGAGGGAAAATTCTATGGACCAAATGCCGCCGAATTGGGAGGCGCTTGGCATTCATTCAATGGCACCGGCGAGTTCGCCACCGGTATCTTTGTTGGCAAAAAACAATAATCCGCAACTCTTCATATCGAGGAAACAATGAAATTCAACAAAATTCCATTTGTCCTGCTCAGCGCCTGCATTTTTTCGGGCCTCACCCCCCTGACTTCATGGGCCGATGTCAACGATGTGAACAGGCAGGGCACCGAACTTCTGCAAAAGAATCAAGCGGTCAATGCCTATGAACTGCTTCTGAACTCCTACTCTGCAGGAGAGTACGACAACCAGACCCTTTTCCTGCTCGGCAAGAGCGCGGAACTTTCAGGGAAACTCCCGGAGGCGGAAAGATATTACAAAACCCTTCTCGAAAGGGATCCCAACGCTGGCCGAATACGACTTGAACTGGCATCGGTACTCTACAAGAACGGAGACTTCGAGTCCGCCAAAAAGGAATTGCTTCGGGTAAGGGACATGAACCCGCCCAAGCAGGTGGGCGAAAACATCGAACAGTTCCTGGCTGCCATCGAAGCAGGTCTCAAAACCTATTGGAGCGCCAACGCAAGCATTGGCTGGATGTATGACACCAATGCCAACGCAGGCCCGGATTCGGACACCGCTCTGATGTTCGGCTTGCCTTTCCTGTTGTCCACGGATGCAAAGGAAGAAAACGACGATGCCTGGGTCTTGCGCTTCGGCGTCAACCATGCCAAGCCGTTTAACGGGAGGGCATCATGGCAATCGAGCGCCAACGTGAGTTGGACGGATTACTCCACCTTGCACCGGCTGGATGCCATGAGCCTCGCCCTTTCAAGCGGTCCGACCTTCCAGACCGGCAACGATGCGGTGTGGTCCCTGCCCGTCATCGCGGATTTGCAAACCATCGGCCACTCCCAGAGTTACTATTCGGTGAACTATGGAGTCGCACCGCAATACCAAAAACGCATTGCCGAAGAATGGATCGCACGCGGCTCCTTTTCGCTCAGCGAAAAACATTATTATGACAACGGCTCACGCGACACCATCCGGTGGTCCCTCTCTCCTGCCCTGCGATACCTTGTCGGCAAAAACAGCTACGTGGAAGGAGGCGCAAGTGTTGGCCGGGAAAATTCCGGGCTGGACATCTACAGCAATGATTTTGAAACAGTGTCGCTCAGCTACTACACCACGTTCAATAAAAATTGGAGCTTCTACCTAAGCCCCTCATACACCTTTAAAAATTACGAAGAGCAGGAAGCGGCCTATAGCGAAAAACGGAAAGACGAAGTGTTCAACGCAACAGCCAATCTTGCCTTTTTCATTGAAAGCATCAAATCAAACCTGACTCTCTCCTACACCTATACAAACAACTACAGCAACGTCGACATTTACCAATATGACCGGACACAAACAATGCTGACATTGTCGAAATCTTTTTAATCTGACTGACAGCTCATTATAAGATGGGATGCGTAACAACAGAAAGGTGTTTTAACCATTAATTCACAAAATAGTGGCACGACCACAAGTTGAATTTCAAGGAGAAGACATATGAAGAAAATCAACATCTTTATGTTGTTAATTGTAACAGCATCATACACAGTAATTATGAGTGGCTGCTCTTCTGGTGGATATGGATCCAGAAATTACATAAAACATACCTATACAACTGATACCCAACGCGGATGGCACGCATTATCAGGCGTTGATGTAAATTACAAATTAGATGCAGGGCAGAGTTTCATTGGTGTACTTGCACAAGGTATGTTTTTGACAAAACTCGATATAACCTTTTATATTAACAAAGAAGAAATAGAAACTTTCAATACTGCGGCAGGGTATAACACCTTCATCAAACTTCCCCCTGGCGAGCATGAGTTTGCCTACAGAGTTAATATGCAAGGTGTTTTGACAGCAGGAATACCTACTGACAAAACATTCTACGTCTTTAAATTTACAATCCCGCCTGGGGAGGTATCTCAAATAACACTGCATCCAACATTTAGCAATAAGGAAGAAAGAGAACTAGATATTGATTTTGACAATGTTTCACGATATCGCATGATAGGTAAATGCTATAATGATTACTATAAATGCAACCCAAGTTGATTGGAATGGACAGAGATAGTATTCACCTGACACTGCCACCCTTTGGGGGTGGTAAAGAATTTTCTGCAAATGGTTTTCTTGAGAATTCGAAAATAAGGCAGGCGGCGTTATTCTGTCGGTCTTGTGGCCCCAAAAGAGCATAAAATTGAAGATATTATACTCTTCCAACATCCGTGACATTATCGATTCCGCCTCGCCTTCCACTTCAGAAACTCGGAGAGCTTCAACCGGTATCTGGCCACACTGCCTTCATGGAGGTGCTGCAAGGCATCTTGAGCCATTTTAATGAAGGCTACCTGGTCGTCTTTCGGCACCACCAGTCCTTTTGCCGCTTTTCGTATATTCTGCACGGATGGCGCCTGACCGCCCCGGACCACTGCCTGGACAACCTGAATTAACGGTTGACGGTAGCGTATGCGCAGCGGGTCGGGTTCGGCCATGGTTTGGGTAATCGCCAGATAACGCTGGCATGATCGCTCATAGGCCCAAATAAACACATCCCGCAGCAGATCAACCTGATTGAATTCGTACACACCCAGAGTGCCGTCAATGTAGGCCTGCTGCGGCACGTCGATAAAAGAAAGGGGGCACAGGTTGTTTTGAATCAGTGGGATGTTCGCTCCCAGTCGGGAAACACGCTTGTTGACATCCTCAAACGGCTGCAGGTAGGGCAACTGGACCATCACGAAAAATGCCTGTTCAAAGGGGTCTGGAATAGCTGCGGCCTTGCCCAGCAATTGACGGAAACAATCTTCCAAAACTTGCGGCATGGCCAGAGGAAGGAAGACTGAACCGGAAATATCCACCGGCCTGCGGCGTAATCGCCCACAAGCCTCGTCATCGTGCAACAGGTTCTCCGCCAGAATGGCGTGCAGGTTCTGAAAGGTGAAAGGGTTGAACCCAACTTGATCGGCCTCCTCGATGAGCATTTCGATGGCGGCCTTATGGTTCAAAATCATCTGGGTTTCCTGGGCGTTTTTGCCCGCGGCCTCTTGGCCGAACTCGATGAGTTTCTGGGTGTCGAGCCGACTGTAGGTGTTTCCCTCAAGTAATGATGAGGCCCAGGAGAGATCAATCAACAGCCTGTTGAGGATTTCCCGTGCATAGGTGCCTGCCGCGCGGTTGCGCTCATGGGTACGACCCATTTCGTGGAGTTGTGCGCGGAGTGATTTTGAGAGGTAGAAGGTGGTGCCGGGCTCATAGTCTTTTAGAAATGCTCGTTGGTAACCAACCGGTTTCCGCTGCACCAGCGGTTGCCTCACCTGATCGCGGACAGCTTTCCCCTCCGGAGAAATCGGGATATAGGCCTCATCAAAACCGGTTGTTGCCCCTGGCTGGACCGGTTCCTTGCCGGTGATGCGACCGGAAAAAACAGGCTTGTACACCAGGGCGATGCTTTCACCTTCGGTGATGATCCGGCCTTCTTCCTGAAGATTTTTCAAACGGCGCTGCAATGTCCGGCGATTTAGGTTGGTTAAGCGGGAGGCCAGAGTCTGTGCCAGCTTTGCTATGCCAATCCCCTGCGGATGAGCCGCAATAATCTGCTCAATCAGGTGTAATTCTTCGGTTGGCACCACACGCGACATGAATATCCCCCCTTACAAAGCCATTGCTTCCCGTGCGACACTAAAGCACGACACTATAATGGCACGCTTTAGTGTCGCACGTCAATATAAAATGTCAGAAAGATTTTTTGCAGGGTAGCGGGATCATGCCGCTTGGCTAGAAAAAACAGGTGATATTGACTCCGCCCTCGGTGTTGGAAAAGGTGAACTCATGGGCGAAGCGGGCAGAGATGCCGAATCTGCCCATTCTTTTGGAACCGTTGAGCGAAAGCTCCTTGTATTCCAGGTTGGCGTTTGCCATGGGCAGCCGCAGACTGAGGATATCGACCCTGGCAACGGTGCTGCCTGACTTGACCGGCTCTTCGTATGCGACGCGCAGTGAATAATCATCCTGCCTGGAAAGTCCCACGGCAAACTGATGATAGTGGCGGTCTTCTGAAAATTCCAAAACAATGGGCAACCCGGTTGTAGGGTCTCTTTCCGGCCATTCTGTATAGGTGCTGCTGAGACGTTGCTCGTATTCCACATAACAGTTCTGCAACGGCTCCAGGAAATGGCCATCGCCTGAGTTGCTGAAGCCCCTTTCCAGGCGAACACGAAAGCCATCAAGATCGGCTTCCTCAAACTCATGTCGTTGTCCGCCGAGCAGGAGAAAAAATTCGGTTTTGTAAAAACTTTGTTTTAAATAGTCCTGATAAAATTTGAAGCCCAAGCCAAGTTCTTCGCGCTGGTGCGCTACCACGCGATCGACAAGAATCTTGCCAGGGGCGGGGTCGCCGTTCACCACATCGGATCGTTCATGCTCAATGAGCAGCGAAGGCTCAATGGAAAGCTTGTGATGAATGAGCGGAAGAGAAGCACTAAATCCGATTTGTTTGGTAATGACCACCTCATCGGAGGTGCCTGAATAAAAACGGGAAAAATTTTTCTCAAAGCCGTATTTGTACCGGATGCTGGCACCAAGATCCGACATAATATTCCGAACGCCCGCTTGGCTTGCGGCAACATATTTTGTCTGGTCCATGTGGCCGGGGATGCTTGAGTCGATAAAGGTATAGCCGCGCCCCTCGCCATAGCCTGCCTTAAAATGGAAATCGTTGTCTCCGCGCAGGTAATGGTTAAAACCGTAGCCTATGCCGCCTGAACGTATCCGACCATTTTCGCGATTGAAGATATCCCGAGGCATGCTGCCGTTGGTTACCACATTCTGCTCCCAAGGCTGCAAGCGTTGTTCCCCAATGGCTTCTTCATAAAAAGTCGTAAGGCCACCATAAGGGGTCACCGCCAGCACTCTTGCTGAATAGGTGTCGGCCATTTTGTAATCCTTGTCCTCTCGTAGATATCCAAGGGAAAGGGATGATTGTGCTGTGGAGACAACAATGATGTTCCCAGAAGAATCGAGCGATTCCGCGCGGACGGATGAAAAGCCACCTAAGAGCATGAAAATGCCCATCATGACAAAAATCTGTCGAAATACCATCGCCAAGGCCCTAAATGAAAATAAAAAAAAACAGAAAACAATAATTGGTTAACTGGTTGATCTGTTTAATCAATATGAATGCAAAGAGCAATACTGGGCATAAAAAAACCCGCTTTCCTTTCGGGAAGCGGGTTTCAAAACATCTTCGGACGTTACCGGACTAATAAATGGCGGAGAGCGAGGGATTCGAACCCTCGGTAGAACTTTTGGTCCTACACTCGCTTAGCAGGCGAGCACCTTCGGCCTACTCGGTCAGCTCTCCACAATTCGTATTTGCTTGTTGTTGGCGGAGGAAGTAGGATTCGAACCCACGGTACTTGCGTACAACGGTTTTCAAGACCGCCGCCTTAAACCACTCGGCCATTCCTCCCTCAAGTCCGTCAGTTATGTACCATTTCAAAAA
>JAHJTI010000042.1 GCA_018829945.1 Pseudomonadota bacterium
CGCCGAGAATCACTACCCGACGGTCGCCGTGGGCAAAGGCCTGATCAAAGGTTCGGCGCAACCGGTCGCCCAAATTTCCTTCGCCCTGGGATATGCAGGGGATGTCATCGGAGAGCCAGGCCTCCATATCCTCTTGATTTCCGCCGGCATAGCGGATTTCCAGGTTCACCGGATATCCGGCGGCAAACTCCGTCATCCGGCCAGCAATCGTTTCGCTCATACGTCGTTGGAGCGCTGCAGCGCCTTGGGCTCCCAGAGCCGGGATCAGCCGGGTTTTTGTCCGGCCCGGCTCCGGGTAACGGGTAAAAAGAATGAGTCGGTCCTGTCCGCTTCTGTCCATCCTTGCCGCTTGTCCTCTTCTCCGCTATACTATCGCTAATACCTGAGGCTCTTGCAAAAGTTGAATCCCCCTCACCCTAACCCTCTCCCGCAGGTAAGTGAAGACTCCGAGGGGAGAGGGAACTTCTTGGCGTTTCGCAAGAGGCTTACCCTACTCCAATAAACCCTCACCATACCAGCCATCCAGTGACCGTCAAAAGAAAAAATAAGCATCCAGATCCGTGCTCCTACCGGAAGAGAACCTACCGGAGTCGTGTTGCGCCCGGAGATCTGATCAGCTTTGAGGTGCGGATCAGGGAAACGGACCTGCAGATCCTTGCTGGAAAAGAGTTGCGGGATAAGGCCAACGATGCTGTTCTTCTCTATCGCAGCCAACTGGAAAGTTACATTGCCCGGCACCCGCAATTCCTCACCTCCCTGGCCCCCCTGCCTCTCGATCCTACCGCACCGCCTATTGTCAAAGCCATGCTTGTGGCGGGCAGGGCGGCGGAGGTTGGACCCATGGCCGCTGTGGCCGGGGCAATTGCCGAGTATGTCGGGTTGGATCTGTTGGCTGCGGGTGCGGGGGAGGTGGTGGTGGAAAACGGTGGCGACATCTATTTTTGCCGCAATCAGGAGAGCGTGGTCGGCATTTTTGCCGGCACCTCGCCGCTCAGCAATCGGGTGGGCGTAAAGATTGCGGCCAGCCGATTGCCCATTGGCATCTGCACCTCTTCGGGTACCGTGGGGCATTCCCTGAGTCTGGGCAAGGCCGATTCGGTCACCGTGCTGGCCAAGGATACCGCCCTGGCCGATGCAGTGGCCACCATGGCCGGCAACGCGGTTCTGCCGGGAAAGAGTCTTGACTCCGCGCTGGCCAAGGCGTCCGCTGTGCCGGGGATTCTGGGAGTGATCATTATCCGGGGTGAGGAGCTGGGTGCCTGGGGAGAGGTGGAACTGGTGCCACTATAAGCTCCCCACCCTGCCCCTCCCCCGCAGGTGGGAAAGGGTTTTTTCACGCTACTGGCCTGGAGGCGGTGCGGTAATCACCGGAATCTTGATCGTGAAGGTCGTGCCTTTTCCTACTTCGCTCTCCACTTCGATATCACCCTTGTGGTTCTTGACCACAATATCGTAGACAATGCTCAATCCCAACCCCGTGCCCTTGCCCACTTCCTTGCTGGTGTAGAACGGCTCAAAGATATGGCTGATCTTATCTGGGGGAATGCCGCAGCCTGTATCGGAGATGCGGGTATATATCCAATCCTGATCCGCCCAGGTTTTTATCCTGATTTCACCCTTGGTTTCAATGGATTGGGCCGCGTTGACCAGGAGGTTCATGAACATCTGGTTGAGCTGCTGCGGAAAGCAGATCGTGGGCGGTAGATCTCCGTATTCCTTCTTCACCTCGCATTTGTATTTCAACTCGTTCCAGATAATGTTGAGGGTGGAGTCCAGGCATTCGTTGATATCGCTAGCCAGTTGCTCGGCCTGATCCACCCGTGAGAAATTTTTGAGTCCCTGGACTATTTTCTTGACCCGGTCCGCGCCGTCCAGGGATTCGGTCACCAGATGCTGGGCGTCTTCCATGATGTAGTCGATCTTGAGTTTTTTGCGCAGTGCGGCAAGGTCCTCGTCCGGTGGACCCTGCAGGAGTTTTTCCTCAAGGGTTCGGATGAATTCGGTGAGCCGCTCCAGGTATTTTGCAAGTGAGCTTAAATTACTTGAAATAAAGCCCATGGGGTTGTTGATCTCGTGGGCGACGCCTGCGGCCAACTGACCCACCGAAGCCATTTTTTCCTGTTGGAGGATCTGGGCCTGGCTCTGTTTGAGATTGTCGTGGGCCAAGGCAAGTTCCTGCTGCTGCTGGTGCAATTGGTCGTTGGAGGCGGCCAGTTCTTCGGCGAACTTGTGTGCCTCTTCAAAGGCCTTTTCCATGGCAAGCTCGTTTTCAACCTTTTCGGTGATATCCCGATAGCTTTCAAGGATGCCGACGAAGGTATTGTTTGTGTCAAAAAGAGGCACTGCGATGACCCAGCAGTTTATGATTTTTCCGGTTGAGCTTTCCTTGACGGATTCATACTCCACCCGTTTCTTGCCCCCGAGTATCTGCCGCATGGTGCATTTTTCGGTATTGCAGGCAGGCCCCCAGAACACATCATGGCATTTTTTGCCCAGAATATCCTTTTTCTCCATTCTCGTCATGGCAGCGAAGGTTCTGTTAACCTGAAGCACCGTAAAATTCCTGTCAACAACCCGCATGCCGTCTGCGGCGAGATTCAAGATCTGAGAGAGGAAGAGGTTTGCGGATTTGGCCATCTTTTCCGCTTGTTCCCGCTGGCGCAAAAAAATATCCGCCTGCCGGAAAAGATACGCCATTGCCCCGAGCACAAAAATGGTCATGCCGACCAGAAATATTCCGCTCTTGCCGAACAGTGCCTGGTACAGTCGTCTGTCAATCTGGGTATGCTCCTGAAAATAGCTGATTTGCCAGTCAGGCGAACTTGACAGGGGCGCGTGCGCAAAAAAATATTTTTTGCCATCGGGGAAATGGGCGGTTTTTTCGTCCGCATCAAAGGTTATCTGAATCTGGGTGGGCATCTCGCCCTTGAGCAGCCTGTTCTCGGCAATACCGATGAGTTCCTCCGCAGTGACGGATCCCAGTAGTTTCAGAAGCCATTCTTGTTTGTTGCTGGAAAAAACGATGTTGTGTTCATCGGTCAGGGCCACGATTCCGCTGGAGTTAGCGAAGATTTTCTTGATGTCGGCAAGGGGTACGGTGAGGAGGGCGACGCCCATTACTTTGCTTTTGGAAAAAATCGGATGACTGAGGTTGATTGCCGGTTCGTTGCTCGTGGCCCCTTGAACCAGGGAAGTGTGCGGTTCTCCTGCCAATGCTTTTTGGAAAAAAGGGCGATTGGAGTAATCATCGCCTATCCGGACAGGGTTTTTTTCGTTGGCGCTGGCGGCAATCACCAGGCCGTTTACATCGATGAGACAGCAGCGGGTGGCAATGTAGGCTTCCCGGAAATCATCCAGCACGGGCTTTACTTCGGCCAAGGTCTCCGGATTTTGCTCGGTGACGAAATTCTGCACCGACCACATCTCGGCAAGAACTGTCAGCGCTTTTTGATTGGTTTTCAGGACGGAAGAAATGGTCGAGTCGATCTGTTCGATACTATCCTTGGCCATTTCCATCACTTGCTCATGGGCCAGCGTGTTGACCGTGTGGAAATACACGGCTCCGCCGGTGATGGTGGCGGCAAGGGAAAGAATCCCGAGGGCAAAAAAGATAAGGCGGAATTTCATCTGGTGCGGTGGCTCCATGATATTCGCAAGGAGTTGGATCTCGACATTGTTATAGCTGCCCGGCAGCGGGAGACTCTCTACAGTTTGCTAAGAAAACAGTATTTTTCAATGGCATATTGATATGATACCATACTCTTGATATTTTTAAGGGATGATGATGTTTTTGTCCAAGCGCATTTTTCAGGAAAAAGAAACAAGACAACCAGAAAGGTGAGGCATACATCCACGGATATGGTGACAGAGCAGGAACATGAAGCGCTGCAGCAGCTTTTTGCCCAGGTCAAGCGCGCCAAAGACGAATGGACCATGGCCATGGACGGGGTTTCCGACCTGGTTTTGCTGGTCAGCGGCGTTGGGGATATCCAGCGTTGCAACAAGCCGGTGTGCGACTTTTTTGGAAAGCCGTATGGCGAAATTCTTGGCCGGAAATGGGAGTATCTTTTCCTGGAAGCGGGATTGCATCAGGACCCGGACCAGAGAAATGTCCATCCGGAGGAATTGTTCCATGACTCCAGCGGCAGGATTTTTCAGCAGGCGTGTTATTTCTCTAAAAGCAACAACGGCGAACCGTTGCGTATCGTCACCCTTCATGATATCTCCGAACGCAAGCGAATTCAGCTGAAGGTCGAACAGGATCGGAAAAAGCTCGAAGCCGCCTTGGGAGAGATTTCCTCTATGATCCACCGGGTCACTAACGGAAATGGTGGAGATATCTTTTTCACCCTGCCCCCGGATCATGACCCGTGCTGGGAGATGATGCAATGCGGCCAGGAAAACTGTGTGTGTTTCGGACGGGAACCTTTGCAGTGTTGGACAGTT
Organism: Pseudomonadota bacterium; assembly: GCA_018829945.1. GTDB lineage: Bacteria > Desulfobacterota > Desulfobulbia > Desulfobulbales > Desulfurivibrionaceae > Thiovibrio. The sequence goes on from JAHJTI010000042.1 coordinate 4,447, forward strand.
GCCGGAACTTGTTGCAAGGGAAAGGTGCAGGGAAAGTTCGCCCAAAAGCTCAATAATTGTATGGCCTGCGAATTTTATCAGGAGGCTGCCGATGATCCGGTGGTGCGGATCGGCATCCAATTCAGCCATATGATGCACATCATAGAAAAAAAGAACAGTGAGCTGCAAAGCGCCTACGATGAACTGAAGGCAACCCAATCCCAGTTCGTCCAGCAGGAGAAGATGGCCTCCATAGGCCAGCTGGCCGCGGGCGTTGCCCATGAGATCAACAACCCCATCGGTTTTGTCACCAGCAATCTGGGCACCCTGCAGAAGTATCTGGCTCGAGTGGCGGATTTTTTGAAGGTGCAGGGGGAGATTTTTTCCCAAGAGGAGGGCGATGACCGCGCCAAGCGTCTGGCCGAAAGCCGCAGGCAGCTCAAAATCGAGCCGATTCTCGAAGATTTGCCGTCTCTGGTTGCCGAATCTCTGGACGGCGTTGAGCGGGTCCGCAAGATCGTCCAGAATCTGAAAAGTTTTTCCAGGGTCGATCAGTTCGAACACAGCATGGCCGATATCAACCAGTGTTTGGATGACACCTTGAATATCGTCTGGAATGAACTCAAATACAAGTGTACCGTAACAAAGAACTATGGCGATCTCCCTCTGACCCGCTGCTATCCGCAGCAGCTTAATCAGGTGTTTATGAATCTTCTGGTCAATGCGGCGCATGCCATCGAAGGCCAGGGCGAGGTAGTGATCACCACCAGGGCGAGCGAAACGGAGATAACCGTGACTATTGCCGATTCCGGTAGCGGCATCCCCCCTGAAAGTCTGGGCAGGATATTCGAGCCGTTTTATACCACCAAGGAGGTGGGAAAGGGCACCGGACTGGGATTGAGCATAGTCTATGATCTCGTGACCAAAAAACATGGCGGCAGGATTGAGGTGAGCAGCGAGTTGGGCAAAGGAACGACTTTTGTCGTGACCTTGCCCATAAAGACGGAGTGAGGTGGCGATTGTCTGGATAGGAAATTGATGGATTCGAAACAACACCCCTTCGACAGGCTCAGGGCGAACGGATATTTTTAATGAATTGATTTCCGTTCGTGCTGAGCCCTTCGGCCACGCTCAGGAAAGCCCTGTCGAAGCACATGTTTGCAACTCATCCTGATTTGTTGCGACTGTATCAAAATTACGGAGTGAGAGCAGTATGACTGAAAACGTGACAATCTTATGCGTGGACGACGAGGCTAATGTCCTGAAGTCCCTGAAGCGTCTTTTCCTCGATGAGAACTACGAGATTCTTACTGCGAAGTCAGGGAAAGAGGGGCTGGCGCTCCTGGAACAGCATCAGCCGATTCAGGTGGTGATCTCCGACTATCGGATGCCGGAGATGGACGGTGTTGTTTTTTTTAAGGAGGTCCACGACCGCTGGCCCGAAACCATCCGTATCGTGCTCTCCGGTTATGCCGACACCGCAGCCGTGGTGGCGGCGATCAATGAAGGCCAGGTGTACAAGTTCATCCCCAAGCCCTGGAACGACGATGAGCTTAAAATTACCATCGCCAAGGCCGTGGAACGGTATTTTCTGGTCAAGGCAAACATCGAACTTAATCTTGAACTACAGCAGGCCAATTACGAACTTTCCAGTATTGCCGCGCAGCTTGAAGAAAAGGTGGAGGAACGCACGGAAGAACTGCTGTTTCAGAACAAGGTGCTCAGGCACAGTCAGGTTATCCTCAACACCCTGCCCATGGGGGTGGTCGGTTTTGACCGGAAAGGAATTCTGGTGCAGCGGAATCGTTGCGCTGAGGAGGTGCTGCGGAACTTCCGCCACTCTTCCCTCGGCGCGCCGGCATCGGAAGTTCTTCCTCCGGAATGGGGCGCTTTACTGGAGGAGGTGCAGCCGGGAAAGGTTGTCAGTAGGGTGCTTTCCCTTGCAGGAGAGCAGTTCTGCGTGCGGGGGGGCATGATGAGTGAATCGGATGGGCAGGTCGGAGTGGTGCTGGTGTTTGACAACGGGAATTGCGGGCTGAGCATCGTGCCGATGGAACGCGGTTAGTGTCTATTTTGGATAAAAGATCGTCACCCCGGCGAAAGCCGGGGTCCAGAAGACCATCCGCACTGGATTCCGCCGGAATGACGGGGAAACAATGAGGCATCCGCATCATGCCGATGCCCCTGCCCCAGTTTGTAACAGGAGAAAGAACCATGAGTGAAAGCCCAAGCCTGTCTTCCTTGGAAAAGGGGAAAGTCCTCTTTGTGGACGATGAGGAAAATATTCTGCGTTCCCTGCAGCGGCTTTTTATGGACGAAGAGGTCGAGGTTTTTACCGCTTCCTCCGGAGCGAAAGGATTGGAGATTCTTGCCAGGGAAGGCGAGGTCGGGGTCATCGTTTCCGATCAGAGGATGCCGGAAATGGCCGGCGTTGATTTTCTGGCAAAATCCAAGGCGATTTCCCCCCAATCCATCAGAATTCTGCTCACCGGCTATGCCGATGTCAATGCCGCCATCGATGCCATCAACCGGGGCGGCACCTTCCGTTACTTGAACAAGCCCTGGAATGATGAAGAACTGGTCCAGACAGTCATGGGCGCAATGAAGATGTATCGGTTGCTCACCGAAAACAAACGGCTGGCGGCTGTTGTCAAGAAACAGAACGCTGAGTTGCAGAAGTGGAACACCGAGCTGGAATCCATTGTTCAGGAGCAGACCATGGAACTCCAGAAGAGTTACGATTCCGTGCGGGCGATAAACAGCAAGCTGCGGGTCAATTTCAAGAATACCATCATTGCTTTTTCCGGGCTCATCGAGTTGCGCGACCCAAGAATGCGGGCCCATTCCCGCAATGTCGCGGAGGTTTCGGTGAATGTCGCCAAGCAACTCGGCATGGAAAGCGAGCAGCGGGAAATGGTCATGGTGGCAGCCCTGCTTCACGATATCGGCAAGATAGGGATTCCCGACATTATGTTGGCGCGGGAGGCCGAACAGATGAATTTTACGGAGCGGGAAGAGTATCTCCAGCATTCGATCCGCGGCCAGGCTGCCATTGATAGGATTGAAGAATTGCGGGAAGCGGGGCTGATAATCCGCGCCCACCATGAGAGTTATGACGGCAACGGTTTTCCCGATGAGTTGAAGAAGACGGACATCCCTCTGGGCGCGCGGATCATTGCCCTTGCCGATTATATCGACAAGAAAATGCGCAAAGCCTCAGGGGCGTCAGGTTTTGATTTCATTCGCAAGGAGGTGGAGCTTCAGAGAGGAACCCTCTTTGACCCCAAGATTATCCCTGTGGCCCTTGAGCAGGCGGAGGCTTTTTATAAAAAGATTCGGCCCAAGACCGACCATATTGAGATCGAATTGTTGCCTGCTGCCCTGGAGGATGGGATGGAGTTGAGCAGGGATGTGTTCAGCGGCACCGGGCTCCTGCTGCTTACCAAGGGAACCGCTCTTGCCAAGTCCAGCATCATGCTGCTGAAGCGCTACTATGAGCTGGACCCGCCGAATCAAGGGGTTTATGTCTGCGTCAAGGAGTGATGCTAAGCAAAATCTGATTAGCATCGAACTTCGGCCAGCACATGGTTCTTCCATGGCAACACCTTGCCAAAGTGTTGCACTTTGTTTGTGGATTTAGGGAATCCGGGCATGGGCGCTAGGTTTTCTGGATTCCGGCTTTCGCCGGAATGACGGGTAAAGTTGGCTGAAGAACAGTGTAAAAAAAGAAAAAAGCTGAAGGCTAAAAAAATCAAAGCTCATATGACCAGGTTTCAACGCACTGGGCATATTCATTTTTGATCTCCTGCAGAATAATGGGAAGATCCTGTTTGTTGATCCCGATGTTTCTCAGGTCGTCCGGTGTCACCTTTGTAATGTGTGGGTCGGTGCTTTCACCCAGATGCAGTGCCTTGGCTATTTTGTTGCCCAGATAAACAGCCATGGTCAAGGTTGCTATCCTGGCGTTGTCCCCGATGACTGCAACCGAGGGGGCGTGGTGCAATCTTATAACGGTCTGATATTCTTCCGGGAAGTTCCAGGCGTCTGCCATGGCTTGGCCAGCCCTCTGGTGATTGAATCCGAGGATGGTTTTCTCAATTTCGTGCTGGGCGACTGTTCCGTCTCTAGTTTGTTTGAGAATCTCCGCCATTTCGGCAGGTAGATTCTGGGCAAAGGCTATCTTGCCTATGTCGTGCAGGATGCCGCAGATAAAAGCCTGCTCCGGCAGGGCTTTATCACAGGTCAGTATAGGACTGTGCAGTGCAAGATATTTCGCCGTAATACCAGCCCCGAGGGAATGATACCAGAGGTCTTTCAGGTCAAGAAGTTGTCCTTCCCGCGTTTTGAAGACATGGAACACGGAAATGGAAAGGGCCAGATTTTTGATGGTGTCGAACCCCAACACTGTAACCGCCCGTTCAATGCTGGTTATTTCATGGGCCATTCCGTAATAAGCGGAGTTGGCGAGTTTCAGGACGGTGGCGGTGAGGGCAGGGTCACGGGTAATAATTTCTCCAAGGGATTTCGCGCTGAGCGAGTCATTCTTGTCGCGGGTATTTATCTCGTTCGCCACCGCGGAAATGGTGGGCAGGTCTTTGATTTTTTTCATGAAGTCGCGGATATTCATAACCTATAGAGTACGTTAAACAGGGCAAACAGGCAAAGAAAAATTGTCGCCGAGAAAAAGCATTTGTCCGCCCGTGTCGTAGTGGGGGCAAGGAGCGCAACCCTGGTGCAGATCATGCCCAAGGTTGATGCGTTAATGTGGCGCGGCAACGAGAGCAGGAACGAGGTGGCTGCGCGGCATAATGGGCCGGGTATCCTGTAGTTGATCTTTGTTAAACTTTTTTTCCTAAAAAGCCGAAACGTATCCTGAGGATGTAGCATCTTTTCCAGGGAGGGTTTCGTCATGAAAATAGTTGGTAGTGCTGTCAGTTTGGCAAGCACCCACGAAATACAGGAAGAATACGAGAAGAAAGAATCGCTTCGTCTCTGGGTGGGCAATGAGCGGCCTGTTTTTGACGGGGAAGAAGAGCCGTCCGGTGTTCAGGTACGGATTTCCTCTGAGGCTCGACAGATCCAGCAGGCAGCGTCCCCGTCCCCGTCTCCGGCTGCGGGAGCTTCCGCTACGGACCCGCAGCCGGAAATTACTTCGTCTCCTGAAGACCCCAAACTGAAAGCCATGCGTCTCATCCTGGAGGCGCTTACCGGCCGGAAGATCCGCATTTCCAGTTTTGAGTCGTTTTCTTCTGAAAATACCGCGTCATATCCTGGAACGGATCAGGGGGAAAACGCCGCAAACCCTCCTGTTGCACGCCAGGGTTGGGGGTTTGAATACGACCTTGTGGAAACGGTGAACGAGCAGGAAGCCATGACTTTTTCCGCAAGCGGACAGGTCGTCACCGCAGATGGGCAAACCATTGATTTCAAGATTCAGCTTGCAATGCAGCGGGAATTTGCGGCTACCAACAGTGTGCAGATCAGAGCCGGAGATGCCCTTTTGGTTGATCCGTTGGTGATCAATTTCAACGGCAAGGGGGTGGAATTGAGCAATATGCGGTTCGGATTTGATCTTGATGGGGATGGGGATGGGGATATGGAGCAGATCCCAGGGCTTGCTCCCGGCAGCGGTTTTCTTGCTTTTGATCGCAATCACGACGGTCTGATCAACAACGGGTTGGAGCTTTTTGGTCCGGCTACCGGCAGGGGATTCAGCGAACTGGCAAGGCTGGACAGCGACGGCAACGGCTGGCTTGACGAAAACGACCCGCTCTACGCTGAGCTGCGGATTTGGATGCGGGACGAGGCAGGAAGGGAATCACTGTCCAGCCTTGCGGAAAAAGGTGTCGGTGCCATCTTTCTTGATCCTGTGAAAACGGATTTCGCTTTGAAAAACAGCAGAAATGGTCTGTTGGGGCAGCTTCGGGAAAGCTCGATTTTTTTGGCTGAGAACGGCGGAGTGGGAACGGTGCAGGAAATTGATCTTGCAGTGTGATGAGAACGAAGGGTAGTAGTGGCAATGGAACCGCGGTTCGACAGGCTCACCGCGAACGGTAGGTCATAACGGAAGGATTTTAGGCTGCAGGCAAGGTGAAGGTAAAGCTGGAGCCTTTGTCCGGAGTTGACCGCACTGTTATTTCACCGCGGTGGGCTTGGGCCACGGTCTGACTCAGGCTCAACCCCAGACCAACCCCGGAAACGGAGGCTTGTGGTGAGCCGGGCGTGGCCTGGGCGCCCTTGGTGGTGAAAAACGGGTCGAATATCTTGGGGAGATACCCCTTGGGAATGCCGCAGCCGTTATCCGTGATCCGGACAAACACGTTATCGTCCTGTCTTCCGGTTTCGATACGAACGGTGCGCACGTCTTTTCCCAGAGTAGCGTGGCCGGCGTTGCGAATCAGGTTCATAATCAGTTGTTTGGTCAATCCGAAATTCAGTACTGCAGTGCAATTTTCCGCAAATTCGGTTTCGATCTGTATTCCCGCAGCTTCCATCTCCTTGCGGCAGAAGGAAAGAGCCTCGGTTACCGTATCCGTCAGGTTGCCGTGGGAAAATCCCCATTGGGAGCTCTGGTCGCTGAAGGTGGCCAGTTCCCGGACAATTTCCGTGCCGCGTTTGGTGAAGAGTTTGACCTGTTCCAGATATTCACGGACTTCGCCAGGCAGATCCTTGTGCAGCAGGGACATCTGCACATATCCCATGATGCCTACGTCGATGTTGTTGAACTGGTGAGCGATTCCGGCCACAAGATGGCCCAGAGCCGAGAGGCGTTCCGCCCGTTGGATCTGTTCCGCAGCCTGACGGCTGGCGGCCATGGCCTCATGGTACTGGAAGGCATTGCGCACGGCCATGACCAGTTCCCGGTTGTCCTGCCAGGGCTTGGTGATATACCGCCACACAGCCTCTTCGCTCACCGCTTTCATGATGCTGTCGATGTCCAGGTACGCGGTGAAGATCATGCCGACAAAAAAATGGTTTGTGTGGCGGGCTCGGCGCAGAAATTCCAGGCCGTCCATGCCGGTCATCCGCAGGTCGCTGACAATTACTTGCGGAGTATCCTCCTGCACCAGCCGAAGGGCTTCTTCGCCGCTACCGGCGAGCAGCACCGTATAATCCTCTTTGGCAAAAGCCACTTCGATGGTTTTGAGGATAACCGGATTGTCATCAACAAAGAGCACGCTCTGGCGCATGAATGCTTCCTGGCTGGAAAATTTGAACTGCTGCTACTACCGTGTATCAGGATATAACGGCGTAACAAGGCCTGTCAAGCAGGCTTCGCAACTTTCCGACCGGTCTTGGCCTTGATGGAACAAAGATTTAATGGAGTTCCTGGCCGGTGGTGGTCATGACCAGCTGGCCATGTTTGACCCCTTTCACCCCAATGAGTTCGTTGGCGATTCGTTTCACTTCCCCGACCGGCCCACGCACCACCAGAACCTCAAGACAGTTATGCGCGTCGAGATGGACATGGAGCGCCGAAATAACCCGGTCGTGGTGGGCGTGCTGGTGTTCGGTGAGTTTATCGGAAAGATCCCGGACATGGTGGTTGTACACCAGGGTGACGGTGCCAACCATTTCCGCGTCTGTGTCTCCCGCATCCCATTTCTCCTCTACCAGCGACGAGCGGATCAGGTCGCGGATCGCTTCGGAGCGGTTCATGTAGCCTTTGGCTTCGATGAGCTGGTCATAGCTTTCCAGCAGTTTTTCATCGAGCGAGATTCCGAACCGGATGGTTTTTCCCATAGAGCGTCTCCTTGTAAAAACGTAAAAGATCAGTGTTGATGGAATTGTAACAACTGCCTTCGACAGGCTCAGGCTGAACGGATGATACTTTTACGTGCCGATATTCCGTTCGTGCTGAGCCTGTCGAAGCACTTCCTTGATGTAAAGTTCGAATGGTTGCGACTCCATCAGTGTCCTCTGGCTCGCACCAAATTGTCATCCCGTCGGGGAGGGGCGGAGAGGCACGCTGATAACAATAACAAGTGAAAAACATACAGACAAAATGCGTTGACACCTATTTTGAAATATTGTACTGAATACGTGTCACCCAGGAAAAACTCGTGCTACCGAAGAGCGGTTGCGCGACCCAACCAAGGAGAAAACACCATGCACATGGCAGACGCATTGCTGTCGCCCGCAGTCGGCGGGACCATGTGGGCCGCTTCCGCTGGCGCCATCATATACTGTTCCGGAAAACTGCGCAAAGAAATGGATGAAGGCAAGGCGCCGCTCATGGGTGTTCTGGGCGCTTTTATCTTTGCCGCGCAAATGATCAATTTCACCATTCCGGCCACAGGTTCCAGCGGTCATCTCGGCGGCACCCTTCTTCTTGCGGTTTTACTCGGGCCTTCTGCGGCGTTCATCACCATTTCCTCGGTGCTTGTGGTGCAGGCGCTGTTTTTCGCAGACGGAGGACTGTTGGCCTTGGGCTGCAATATTTTCAACCTCGGATTTTTGCCGGCTTTTATTGCCTATCCCTTGGTGTATAAACCCTTGGTCGGCAGCGCTCCGAGTAAGACCCGGATAACAGTGGCCGCCATGGTTGCCGCCATCATCGGTCTCCAGATGGGAGCGTTTGGTGTGGTCCTCCAGACGGTGGCTTCGGGTATTTCCGCGCTGCCGTTCGCAGCATTCGCCGCCCTGATGCAACCGATTCATCTGGCCATCGGAGTGGTCGAGGGTCTGGTGACCGGTGCAGTGATTTTCTTTGTGTACCAAGCTCGCCCGGAAATTATCCGTGGGGTACAGGAAGCTCGTCTCCTGGCCAGAACCCCGTTGCGTAACGTCCTGGGGGCTTTTCTTGCCGTGGCCCTGTTGACCGGAGGGTTTGTTTCCTGGTTTGCCTCGGAAAACCCGGATGGATTGGAATGGGCCATTGCCAAGGTCACCGGTGTTGAAGAACTCGACGTTGCACAGGATGGGTTGCACACCCGGCTCGCAGCGGTGCAGGAATCCATCGCCTTTCTGCCGGATTATACGTTTAAACAATCAGGGCAACAATCGGAAAACGGAATCGGACAGGAAAGTTCTCTGGGTGTCAGCGTGGCGGGAATTGTCGGCGGCTTGCTGACTCTGATCATTGCCTTTCTGAGCGGGATTTTTTTAAGAAAACTGGGCCGAGTAGCCTGACGCGGCAGGAAAATCAGGACAATGTCTGATCAGGGGGAGGAGGCGTAATGCCTCTTCCCTTCATTTTTTGGGGGGAGCCGAATGGCGTCCATCGGCGGAGCGGTTAAGGAATTCAGTCAGCTTGACCTGATGGCCACTGCAGATACAGTCGTGCACCGGCTTGATGCCAGGGCCAAGGTGTTGGTAACGCTGGCCTTTATTCTGGCGGTGGTTTCCCTGGGCAAATACGAACTGGCCGCCCTGTTCCCGTTTTTTCTTTATCCGGCAGTGATCATGGCGCTCGGCAACTTGCCGGCACGCCATATTGCCGGAAAAATCATGGTTGTTCTTCCCTTCGCCCTGATGGTGGGCATATTCAATCCCTTATTTGACCAAACGGTGCTGGCCCGCCTCGGCCCCATCGGCATCAGCGGAGGCTGGATTTCCTTCGCCTCCATCATGGTTCGGGCGACGCTCACTGTCGGAGCCGCCCTCATCCTCGTTGGCGTAACGGGATTTCCGGCGATCTGCCAGGCTCTTGATCAGCTGGGAATGCCCCGAATATTCACAGTGCAGCTTCTTTTTCTGTACCGGTATCTTTTTGTACTCACCGAAGAAGGCTCACGGACTGCACGGGCCCGTGAGCTGAGGGCCTTTGGCGGTAAAGGGCTGGGGCTGCGTTCCTACGGCTCGCTGTTGAGCCATCTTTTGCTGCGAACCTGGCTGCGGGCGGAACGGATTCACCTTGCCATGCTGGCCAGGGGATTTACCGGGGAATTCCACCCACGACGAATAACCCGATTCGGGGCAAGAGAAGTTCTCTTTCTTGCCGGGTGGTCGGGGTTGTTTCTTCTTTTTCGTCTGGTCAATGTTTCCCACCTTTTGGGAATGATTGTTACAGGAGGGGCTGGATGAGCCATCATATTGTCGAGGTCACGAATCTGCGTCATGTCTATCCCGATGGAACCGAGGCGCTGCGGAGCGTTTCTTTCCGGATAACCCATGGCGAATCAGTGGCGATTATCGGCGCCAACGGTGCGGGAAAATCCACCCTGCTCCTGCATCTGAACGGGTATCTGGCCACCAATGAAGGCGCGATCCGCATCGGGGATTTTCCTCTGAACAAAGGTACTCTGCCTGAGATACGGCGGACGGTGGGCATGGTTTTTCAGGATCCTGACGACCAGTTGTTCATGCCCACGGTTTTCGACGATGTGGCCTTTGGGCCCTTGAATTTGGGGTTGACCGGGGCTGAAGTGGAAAAGCGGGTGGATGATGCCTTAAGTCGTGTCGGGGCCGGGCATCTGCGCGACAAGCCGCCTTATCGGCTTTCCGGCGGGGAAAAAAAGAGGGTGGCAATCGCCACGGTACTGGCCATGTCGCCGGATATTCTAGTCATGGATGAGCCTACCAGCGGGCTTGACCCCTTTGCCAGGCGGCAGCTAATGGCGCTTTTAAAAGACTTCCATCACACCAGAATTTTTACCAGTCATGATCTGGACATGGTTCTGGAGTTGTGCGAACGGACCATCGTCCTCCACGAGGGAGAGGTCAGGGCCGATGGCCCCACTCTGGATATTTTTCGCAACGAAGCGCTCCTTCGTGCTTGTCGGCTGGAAAAGCCTTTTGTCATGCAGGGCTGCCCGGTCTGCGGGCGGTAACCGTCTCTCTGGAGAGCGGTTTACGGGCAGGGCACCACCAGCACGGTGCAGGGCGCATGTCCGATGACTCCTGCCGTAGTGCTGCCCATGAGCAGCCGCTTGAGTCCGGTGCGGCCATGGGTGCCGAGGACGATCAGGTTGATCTTCTTTTTTTGGGCTATTTCTACAAGCGCTTCCCGGGTAGAGGTTGAGATGACGATCTTTGTTTCACAGGTGAGTCCGGCTTTTTTCGCCCTTGCTGCAGCCTGATCCAGAACGGCCCGGGCATCTTTTTTTATAAAGCTGGTTGCGCCGGGGGCCAGAGAATGCGGATCGACATCGATCTCCGGGGCGGTTACCAGCAGGAGTTTCGCGCCTGATTTTTTTGCCAGGGCAATCGCCTCTTTCAACGCACAATCACTGAATGGTGTGCCGTCATAGCCAACCATGATTTTTTTATACATGGAATCCTCCCTCTCGGATGTTTGCCGGCAGGATCGCCAGCGGTGTTGGGTCCGGCTGGTA